>JAZRHA010000061.1:0-8278 GCA_045644515.1 Elusimicrobiaceae bacterium
CATTTATATTTATATAAGTGAGGTAAAAGTATGACAGATTTTAAAAGATTATTGACAGTAAAGGAATTAGCAAATTATTTAGGTTTAACCACAAGAAGCGTCTACACCAGAAAAAGCAGAGGCACTATTCCTGCAAATTGCATAGTTAAATTAGGGGAATCGGTAAGGTTTGACCTAGGCGAAATAAACAAATGGATAGATGGCTTAAAATTAAAGATTTAAAATGCTTTTAATAAGATATAAGTTACAATTTGACGTTAAACCCAGTATTTTTAAACAACTTGATAGTTAATTTCTATTTTTAAAAGCGGTTTTGTAAAATTTGACAAAAATTCGACAGTCTAACCCAAGAAGTCATCAAAAATCAGCAAAAATCAATAAAAAAAGCCCTGTTTTACAAGGCCTAAATTCATTTCGTTTCTTAAACTTTATCGTCGGAAGATTAATTAAAACCAGGTTTTTTGGTATTCCCGTCGCTTCCAATGTCAAGGGAACGCGCTACCACTGCGCCAACTGGGCTTACTAAGAATATAAATATTATAACAAATTTTAAAACCAATGTCCAAAAAATGCTAAAATTTATTTATGAGTATACCAAAACATATCGCAATTATCATGGATGGCAACGGCCGTTGGGCCAAACTCAAAAAACTTCCTAGAAAAGAAGGGCATAAAGAAGGTGCCAATTCTGTTGAGGCCGTTGTACAAACCGCTTTACAAGAGGGTATAAAAGTTTTAAGTTTATATGCATTTTCAACAGAAAATTGGGCACGCCCAAAAACAGAAGTTACCTATTTAATGCAGCTTCTTGCAGATACTTTAAATAAATTTACCGAAGAAAAATATAAAGATGTCCGCCTAGTTTTCAGTGGCCGAAGTATTGGCCTGCCAAGCAAAATTTTAAATAAACTTGATGAAGTTATAAAAGCGACTTCCGGCAAAAAGAAATTGACATTAAATCTCTGCTTAAATTACGGTGCAAAACAAGAAATTACCGACGCAGTAAATAAACTTTTAGCACAAGGTAAAACAAAGATTACAGAAAGCGATATTGAAAAAAATTTATATCAAAACCTTCCGGCACCGGATCTTATTATAAGAACCTCCGGGGAAGAACGCCTTTCAAACTTTTTGCTTTGGCAAGCAGCATATAGTGAATTTTATTTTACCAAAACCCTTTGGCCCGATTTTAAAGGGGGGGATTTTAAAAAAGCCTTATTTGCTTATTCCCTCCGAAACAGACGTTTTGGCACACGTGGGTAGATTACCCAAAAGACCTATTTATCAATAGGTCTAAGTTCCCTTGTAATAACCAGCAATAACTCATAAAATATTTGTAGATGAGGCAGCTAGCAGCGCTAAGTTTCAAGGTGCCCATAATTAAGGAGAAAATAACATGAAAAAGATAAACGTAGCAGTAACATTTGTGATAGCAGTTCTTTCCGCCATACCTTTGATGGCGCAAAGTTTCGGTATTAGTTTGCAAAAAGTGACAGAATTACCTCTTCCGGAAGTTAAAATTGTTCTTCCGGAGTTAGCACCATTACCGCAAGAACTTAAACAAAATGTAAGAAGCACAATCCGCCAAAAAGCAATACAACGCCAAAATGATACTGACATTGAATCTAAATATAAAACTCTCACTAATGCTTATATGGGATTTATTAACTTAATGAAAAATACTTCTTTGGCTGATACAAACACCGAACATGTCGCTCAACCTGTATTTGTTGCGATTGATAATTTATCACGTGCGATACTTGATTTCCCTCAGCCTACAAAGAATTTTTATACTGACTTAATCACATCCTATAGATATCGTTTTGCATATCAAGGGTACGCAGAAATGAGCTTGGAAGATTTATTTGACCTCGCTAAGGATTATGTTTATGTACACAACAGCTCAATTGAACAACTCTTATCTCTACAACTTCCTAAAGATGTTCATAACAACTATGTAAAATCCAAAAAAGATGAAGAGTTTTTAAAATTGGTCAACTCAAGCATAAAAGAGCTTAATAATCCCCCGGTATATAAACAAATTAATGAAGCTGCAGAAGAATTACAATCCTTTTTAAAAGATGAATCTTTAAATAACCAATCAAATAAAGTTAAAGCACAAAAAGAATTTATTGTAATTGATAATTTAGCAAAAGCAATATTGAACTTACCGCAAGAAGAACAAGCAAATTATATTGAATATTATTCTCAAACATTCCCATTGAAAGATATGTTAAATTCTGTTAAAGATTACATATATGTAAAGGATTCCGCAATTGAACAAATTGTATTTATGAATGAAGAAAATATCAAACAAAATAAAGGAGCTAAACAACCCCAAAAATCTTCTTGGTGGCAAGGTTTTATTGAAACCATGCAACGTGAAAAATAATCAAAAATCACTCAATAAAAGCCCCGGGCAAAAACCCGGGGTTTTTATTTGTAAATAATTTAAACTTAATAAAGCCGAAACAAGTGTGCCCACCTAGCAAGTATTTTGGAGATAATTTTAGTTTTCTCTTTGATACTGCAAGAGCGCAAAACAGTAGCGCACGAGAGTGTCCACGCATCGCGCAGTAGATTTAATGGAATTTTCAATTTTCTCTGCGACGACAAGTACTAAGAAGAACGTGGAGCGAAGCGACATCTCGGTACTCTTGGAGCAGAAAAATTGAAAATTACTTAAATATACAAGCGCGTTATATGCGTTTGACAGTATAATGCGGTTACACAATGCGTAAAAATAAGCTTTCCTTACTTAAACAAATTTTCTAATGAGCGTGTATTGGCTTCTTCCGTCATTGTCTTAATAAGTTCATCTTGTGAAACAGTAATATTTTTACCGCTCCTTAAACGAATCGTAACGGTATTTGTTTCCGCTTCTTTAGCACCGATAATCAAAGTATAAGGTACCTTTTCAAGATGTGCGGCACGTATTTTGGCACCCAATTTTTCCGGGCTTGCATCAAGTTCGGCGCGAAGACCGGCCGCTTTCATTTTAGTAAGTAAGTTTTGGGCAGCTTCAACTTGTGCATCGGTTAAAGTTAAAATCTTTGCTTGTAAAGGCGCAAGCCAGAGGGGGAATAAACCGCCGTAATGTTCTATCAAAATACCTAAAAATCTTTCAATAGAACCTAGCATAGCGCGGTGCACCATTAAAGGTCTTTCTCTGCCTTCTTTGGCTACATAGGTTAAATCAAAGCGTTCTGGCAAATTAAAGTCAAATTGAATTGTGGAAAGCTGCCACGGGCGGCCGATAGCATCAATTAATTTAATATCAATTTTAGGCCCGTAAAATGCCGCTTCACCTGCGTGAGAAGTAAAAGGTATATTATTCTTCTTCAAAACGCTTTCAAGGGCATTTTGTGCTTTATGCCAATCATCTGCAGAACCGGTATAATGTTCCGGATGTTGTTCATCCCAAGTTGAAAGTTCTACTTTATATTTTTCAAAACCGAAAGTCTTAAAAATATGTAAAGCGAAAGCAAAACAATCTTCAATTTCCTTTTCTATTTGATCATGCGTGCAGAATATATGGGCATCATCTTGTGTAAACCCTCTAACGCGAAGTAACCCATGCATTACACCTGAACGTTCATAGCGGTAAACTGTACCAAGTTCGCTAAGGCGCAAAGGCAAATCGCGGTAACTTCTGAGTTGTGCATTATAAATTGCAATATGGAAAGGGCAGTTCATCGGTTTTAACTGATATTTTTGCCCGTCAACCTCAATAGGTTTAAACATATTTTCGCTATAAAAATTGGCGTGGCCTGATTTTTCCCATAAGTGCAAATGCGCAATATGGGGGGTATAAACCATATCATAACCGCGTGCTAAATTTTCATTTCTTATCCAGTCCTCTAAAATTTTGCGGAGCATACCACCTCGTGGCTGCCATAAAACCAAACCGGGGCCAACATCCTCGGTAATAGTAAAAAGTTTTTGTTCTACGCCGAGTTTGCGGTGATCGCGTTTTGCGGCTTCTTCTTGCTGGTGAATATAATTTTTAAGTTCCTCTTTATCATTAAAGCAAAGGCCGTAAATGCGTTGCATTTGGGGGCGTTTTTCATCACCGCGCCAATAAGCACCGGCAATATGGGTAAGTTTAAAACTGTTTACCTGGCCGCTGTGTTCCACATGCGGGCCACGGCATAAATCGGTAAAATTACCCACGGTGTAAGTGGTAATTTGACCGTCTTCAAGTTCTTCAATAAGTTCGGTTTTAAAGACTTCACCGCGGTCTTTAAAATATTTTAAAGCATCCTGTTTGGAAATCGATTTGCAAACAAAAGGGTATTTGGCTTTACAAATTTCCTTCATTTTATCTTCAAGTGTTTTTAAATCTTCCGGTGTGAATTTATGTGTAGTGTAAAGGTCATAATAAAAACCGTTTTCAATGGCAGGGCCTATGCCGAATTTAGTATCAGGGAAAAGTTCCTGTACTGCTGCCGCTAAGATATGCGATGCACTATGTCTTTTTTTATTTAAGTCTATATTTTCCATATTAATTTCCTTCTTTCACACATAAATTTAAACTTTTTAAAAGCAAATATGCTCCTAAAAAGGTATAATTATTTTAGCATTTTTTGAGAGGTTATACTAATTATGAAGGACTTTTTAAAAAAATATTTACTGCCTTTAAAACAAGATATTTGGCTTTTCACCGTATTGGCTGTACCGGGCTTAATAATGTTTTTAATCGGCTTAAACCAATTTGATGCTATCGGGGGGCTTTCTTTAACACTTGGCCTTGTAATCAAATTTGTTTGCGAGTTTTTAACTTTGGCGGTTATTTTCTATTTCTTCCACTTTTTGGGTATTAAACGCATTTGGGCTTTGGCGCTTGTCATATTTTTATATTACATCACGCTTTGCGCGGACCTTGCTATTTTAATTTATTTTAAAGAACGTTTTGTATCAAAATACTTAATGACCTTGGGCGGCGCAAATTATAAATTTATGGGAGACATTCGTCTCCTAACCATTTTTCTGGTACTATACTCATTAGCCTATTTCGCTATTAAAAAATTATGGATTAAGACAAGTTTTAAACAAAGCACAAAAAAACTTGCGGTTTGCGCTGTGCTTTTACTTTTAATTTCTTGCTTAAGCCCAATAAGACATATTGCTACTGAGCAAGCTTTTTACACAAATCTTTTGATGGACACACCTGTAATTAACCTTTTAAAAGATTGTTTGACAAATAAACAAAAATACCAAATTGTAAAAGAACTTCCGCCGGAACTTGCGGAAATATCCAAGGAATATAACTTATTTGTGCCTACTGATTTTAAGAATAAAAATACCTATAAAAAAATTATTTTACTTACTACCGAGGCCCTTTCAAATAAATTTATATCCTCTTTTAACCCAAATATTCCGCCGGAGGCAAGTTCAATTTATGACGGGCTTTTATATTTTTACCCTTATGCCTCTTTAAAGCCGGTAACACTTTCTACTCTATACGGTTTAAGCGTAATATTTTCAGGCCACCCAAATGCCGAACTTTCTTTTAAAAATGATTACCCTCTATCCTTTGTCCGACAATTAAGAGATAATGGTTTTAAAACGGTTTTTATCCGTGGCGCTAATGAAGAATATATGAACGAACATATAACCTTCAAAAAAGCCGGTTTTCAGGAAATTTACGGCGCCGCCACTTTTGAAAGAGATCCGAAATATGCCGCATCTGTTGCCTGGTGGGGCTTAACGGACAGGAAACTTTTTGACTTTGTTGTGGACTATCTAAAGCAACACAAAAACGACGAAAAAATATTTATTGATATTTTAAATGTTGACACCCATGTCCCGACAGGCCGCACCGATTATTTGGGCCAAGAATATCCAGAAATTACCGATATAAACCCCAAAATTGAGGCCCTTTACAAAAAACCGAATATGCCACGTGCTTTTGCAAGGCATAATGAAGATTTGGGTATCTTCTTAAAAAACTTGCAAGACGAAAATTTACTTGACGAAGACACCCTCTTAATTATTACCGCAGACCATCCGTTTTTTGCCAATCTTGAAGGGGCAGGAATATACAAAGGCGCACGCCCTATGTTTAATGAAGTACCGATAATATTTATATCTAAAAAACCGATTGAAGAAAAAATTTCAGGTGATTTATTTAAATCACAACAAGATATTGCACCTACGGTTTTAGGCCTTGCCGGGCTTAGCACACCGCGCGGAATGTTTGGGCGCAGTATTTTTGATAATCAAGCCCACACTGTTTTTAACATAAAAGACGGTTATGTAAAAGTGAGCAATACAAACGGATCAAAAATTGTGCCATTTGGTTCTAAAGATAAACAAAACAAAGCATTGCTTGAACTTCTAAATACTGCTCTAATATAGGAGGAGAAATGAATTTCTTTTTAATCAGCCTCGGCTGCCCAAAAAATTTAACAGATTCGGAAGACTTTTGCGCACGCCTTCTTGCCCACGGGCATAATTTGGTTTTTGATGTAAATAAAGCCGATGCCGTCTTAATAAACACTTGCGGTTTTTTGGCAAGTTCGGTTAAAGAAGCGGAAGAAAATATTAAATATGCCATAAAACTAAAAAATGCCGGGAAAATTAAAAAAGTTTTTGTTACCGGTTGTATGGTTGAACGCCTCGGCAAAAGTGTTTTAAAAAAATTCCCGAAAATTGACCTTGCCTTTTCCATTAAAGCACAAGATAATATTGAAAATATTTTGGGTAAAAATGGCGTGCTTTTACCTGCGATTTCAAAAACTTTGCATGCGCCGGAATTTAAAATGGGCCTTACTTTACCGCATACCGCATATTTAAAAATTCCCGACGGTTGCAATAACCGCTGTTCTTATTGCACTATTCCGTTTATACGCGGTATTTACCGCAGTAAACCGATTGAAGAAGTTTTGGAAGAAGCAAAAATAATGGCCGCGTCCGGTGTAAAAGAAGTCAGTTTAATTGCACAAGATACCACCTCTTACGGGCAAGATTTATACGGTAAACCTCAACTTGAAAAACTGCTTAAAAAACTTGTTAAAATCAAAGGGCTTGAGCGTTTTAGAATAATGTATGCTTACCCGCACCGTGTAACAAAGGAACTTGCAAAAATTATAGCAGGGGAAGAAAAAATTTACCCATACCTTGACTTACCTTTGCAACATATTTCCGCACCGATTTTAAAAGCCATGAACAGGCACTGTGGACCTGAACAAATAAAAGAAGTTTTGGCTATGCTCCGCGAGACTGTAAAAAATATTGCCATACGCACAAACTTTATTGTCGGCTTTCCTGGGGAAACGGAAGAACAATTTGAAGAACTTAAAAATTTTGTATGTGATTTTAAATTTGAAAATGTGGCCGTCTTTGAATATTTTAGGGAGAGGGGGGCAAGTTCTTACAATTTCAAAAAACAAATTACTGCTGTGGTTAAACGCCGCCGTGCCTTGGAACTTGAGGCTGTACAAAGCCGCGTTGTTGACGAAATAAACAAAAAATTAATCGGCAAAAATATTGAAGTTATTGCAGACACTCCCACACTCGGCCGCACCTACAAAGATGCCCCCGATATTGACGGTACTGTTAGTTTTGACAAACCGGTTGAACCCGGTAAAATATTTAAAGCGAAGATAATTTCCGCTACAGGCTATCAACGCAAAGCAAAAGTTAAAATTGTTTAAATAAGGAATATGTTGCGGCTTTAGTTCTTTGCTAGCGAAGTCTTTTTGGTAAATTTTAATTTTTCTTTTCCTAGAGTACCGAGAGTCGCTTCGCTCCCGTACTTCTTTGTACTCGTCGTCAAAGAGAAAACTAAAATTTCCTCAAAAATACTTGCTAGGTTTGCGTGCATGATTCGGTTTTATTAATTAAAATACTTTCTATAATTCCTCTCCCCTTTGTTTACAAAGGTGGAGAGGTTAGGAGTGGAATTATAAAATACAACAAATTATTTTATCACTTCGGCAATAAGTGGGCGGAGTTTCGGTTTCTTGGGGCCAACATCATAGGCTTGCTTAAATAAAGCAACACCATAGGCTAAACGCTTTTTATCATCAGCATAAATATGGGCAATAATATCGCCTTTGTTAATTTTATCGCCGAGTTTTTTATCAAGCCAAATACCTGCACCAAAAGCAATTTTATCTTCCATTTTACCGCGCCCGGCGCCAAGCAAAACTGCCGCTTCACCGACTGTTCTTGCCGTCAAACGCGTAATAAAACCGGTTTTATTTGCTTTAATTAATGTGCAATGTTTAGAATCTTTTAAATACTTTCCGGGGTTATCTGCTATTGCGGGGTT
>JAZRHA010000062.1:0-1580 GCA_045644515.1 Elusimicrobiaceae bacterium
TCCTTTGCTTTACCTAGCGTGCGATAACATTTTGATAAAGCAAGTAATATTTCAATTTTTTCCTCAACGATTTTGGCAAATTTTTGTGCTTTTTTTGCTTCTAAAATTGCTTCTTCAAATTTACCAAGAAGGCGATAAGCCTCACTTTTAATAAAATAAAGATAACTGTCTTTCCCTTTATAGGAAATTAACATTTCCAAAACTTCGGCCGGTTTATTTTCATTTAATAAATCTTCAAGTTGAATTTTATCCATCTTATTTCCCTTTAATATTATTTTTAATTTTCTTGCGTCCAATTGCTTGGTAAGTAGTAAGCCAATGCCAAAAATCTTCTTCAAAAGCCAAAATATTTTGATATTTGTAGGCTATTTTTAAGGCTTCTTCTTCACTTGGGCGAACCATAATTTTTTTCCCGTCAGCAGACAAAACAGGCCTGCCGGCTTCATCTTTTTTAGGGCTATATTTGGCAAGTGTTTCAATTAGTTGTTTAAATTGCATACGCTTACTTGGTGCTGAAGAATTACCCGGGCTAAAGAGGAAACGTACCATAGCGTAAGCCTGTAAATACCAATCATTAACTTTGCCGTTTGCAAGAGCTTTATCATAAGAATCAGGCTCCATAAAATCAACAAAATTTTGGAAAAATACAATTTTATCTGAAACCGCAAATTTACGTAAACCTTCTTTTTCTTTTTCTGTTAAACCGCCTGATTGCTTACGGGCTTGTAGGGTTTCATGTTCCCCACCGGAAAAAATATTTATTATTATTAAATCTCTATTCCAAATATCACCTCTTGGTGTTTGGGCGAGGTCTTCCATATTAACGGCAAGGCCTTCGTTTAACCATACAGGCGGTTCTTTTTGAGGTGCTTTAGAGTTAGGGGGATTAAAAGTATTTTCAACAAATAAATGGGTAAGTTCATGGGCAAACTTTTTCATCATATGTTTTTGGTGTTTGGGCTCATCATACATCACAATGATATTCCGCCCTGGATCAAAAAGTGCGCCGGACCAATCTTCCGCTATATCACTATTATGTTGTAAAAAACTTTTTTTATCTTGATATACTTCTACGTTAACTTTACCGGGGATCATCCAATCTACATTTTGGCGCAGCATTTGAAATACCCCGTTAAATTGCATGGCGAGATTTGAGGACATCATCCCCCGTGTATGAGGTTCAATTTTTATTTGAAAACCACCAAGGTTACTATTTATCCATTTAATATCACTGGCCTTATCTTGGGCCAAACAGAAGGCAGCCGGCAGCAACAAGAAGGCAAAAAGTAATATCTTTTTGTTTGGCATTTTTGCTATAGCCCGGAATTTGCAGTAGGTACGGAAAACTGGGTAACCAACATATAAGAGCCATCAATATCTGTCCTTGGGGTACCTACCATTGATATATTACCTATTGTATCATCTGAACCGGGATTTTGATAATAACGACAATTCATATTAATAGTTGCATTAGTAATACTAGGTGGTTCACCAGATAAATCGGCTGCAGCTAAGAATGCCATATACTGTTCCAAACAACTATCTGCGACAATTTCAGATTCCAAAATACGTGCGGTTCT
>JAZRHA010000063.1:0-2099 GCA_045644515.1 Elusimicrobiaceae bacterium
TAAGTAAGCGCATCTTTAACAGCTTTAAAGGAATTTAAATTTTTGATTTCAATGCGCGTACCAAACTTTTCTGTACCGACGGGGCGAAGTGACAAATTAACATCAACGCGAAGTTCGCCCTTTTCCATATCACAATTTGAAATATCAAGCCAGGCCATCATTTTTTTGAGATTGATTAAATAGTTATATGCTTCCTGCGGGGAACGCATATCCGGCTCAGACACAATTTCAAGCAGAGGCACACCGGAACGGTTAAAATCAATCAAGGAACAGTCGCCACCATGCATACTTTTGCCGGCATCTTCTTCAAGATGCGCACGCGTTATACCGATTTTTTTGGTGTTGCCGGCCTTATCTTCCACTTCAATATAACCATGTGAAATTATGGGATAAACATCCTGGGAAATTTGATAGCCCTTCGGCAAATCAGGGTAAAAATAATTTTTACGAGCAAATACAGAAACTTCATTAATATTTGCTTTTAAAGCAAGCCCCGCTTTTATGGCAAGTTTAACTGCCTCTTTATTCAATGTAGGCAAAACCCCAAGCTGCCCTGTACAAAGAGGGCAAATATTTGTATTTGGCGCGCTGCCGGCCGCATTTTTACAACTGCAAAACATTTTGCTTGCGGTATTTAACTGTAAATGTATTTCAAGACCGATAACCGGTTCAAAAGTCTGTTCCATATATGATATTATATTAAATGTAGAGGCATTATGATACCTAAAATTATTCATTATTGTTGGTTCGGCGGTAAACCTTTAACACCTTTGGCCCAAAAGTGTGTGGACAGTTGGCGGCATGTTATGCCTGATTATGAAATTAAACGTTGGGATGAAAGTAATTACGATTTCCAAAAAAATACTTTTATGGCCGCTGCCTACAAACAAAAAAAGTGGGGTTTTGTGTCTGATTATGCCCGGCTTGATATTATCTACAATTACGGCGGTATTTATTTTGATACTGATGTTGAAGTGCTAAAACCTTTTGACGAATTTTTAAAATATCCTGCTTTTTGCGGTTTTGAATCTAAATATTTTGTTGCATGGGGGCTTGGTTTTGGGGCAAAAAAGGGCAATAAAATCATAAAAGAATTAATGCAAAAATATGAAAATGCGGATTTCAAAATAAACGAAAATATTTTAAAGCAAACATCTTTTTACACAAGAACACAAGCAAATAAATGGCAGAAAAACGGTTTGGTGCCATGCCCTATTTTACAAACACAAATTTTAACTGAAAATTATGGCCTTAAACAAAATAATACGCGCCAAAGTATTGACGGTATGGAAATCTTTCCAAGTTCATACTTTGCACCGAAAAATAATGCAAATTTACCGGTAAAAACCGATAATGCTTATAGCGTGCATTGGTATTCGGCATCTTGGCTGCCTTGGTATTATCAAATATATTTGAAAATTAAAAAAACTTTTTTATATTCAAAAAATACATAAAAGAAAATGTTTACAAATAAAGATATTCGTTGTTTTGTGCCAACATGTAATAGACCGGGCCTTTTGCAGATGACCTTAAAAACGTTATTATGGCAAGATGACGGCCCTTGGGATATTTATGTTTTGGATAATTCAACAAATGACGAAACAAAAAAATTAATTGAAAAAAACTTTCCGCAAGTACATTATATTGATAATAGAGCAGATAGTGCGGAAATGGCTAATTTACGTAAACTGCGAGAACTTGCCATCACACCTTATTCCTTAACTTTACACGATGATGATTTGCTCGCCCCAAACTATCTAAAAAATGCTTTAAAAATATTAAATACTTATCCAAATATTAACGGAATTTTTGCAAAATTCAAATTATTTCACGGTAATCGTTTCCCTTTTACTGTGAAATTTCTTCGCGGCACAAAGCATTGGTTGATAAATAATAAATCGGAATTTGCTCTTTCTTTTTGGGACAGGCCTGCTTGCACTTGGACCGGCTCAATTTTAAAATCTGATCTATATAGCACAGTTAATATTGAAAATTTGAAACAAATTTTCGGTAAAATTTTTGATATACCTATGTTAATTGAAATAGTAGGAGAAGGCTCGGTTTGTATTTTTACAGACAGTTATATTTATAGTCGTATT
>JAZRHA010000064.1:0-6900 GCA_045644515.1 Elusimicrobiaceae bacterium
TACCAACATACAGACCAAACAAATCAAAACGCGCTAAAACCATCGGTTTTAGGGCAAAAATGGCCACAAAAGGTGGCAGAAAAGTGCTCAGCGCCAGACGCGCAAAAGGCCGCAAAGAGCTTATTCGCAAGTAATTGTGAATATGTACGGCTTGCCTAAGAGCGAACGCATTTATTTGAAGGAAGATTTTAAAAATATCTTCTCAACCGGAAAAAAGGTTCAAATAAAGGGGTTTACTTTTTGGTGCAAGCTAAATTTGGGGGAAGCGTCAAAACCCCAAATAGGAATAATTGTTTCAAAAAAGTTGGGTTCAGCGGTTGAAAGAAACCGCTGTAAACGGCTTTTAAGGGAAGCTTTTAGGTTAAATAAACATTTACTAAAAAACGCCGCTATACTAATTTATCCGAAAGAGAAGGCCTTATTGCCTTCCTTACAAGCGGCTACAAAAGCCCTTTTGGAATTATCCGAAAAGGCGGGTATTAAAGAAGAGTGTAAGGGCCCAAATATTCCTTAACCTTACCCTTCTAAAGATTTTTTAAAGATGGCAAAAAATTTACTGTTAAAATTAATGGGGTTTTGTATCAAGTTCATAAGGCCTTTTTTGGGGCCAAGCGGTGTGTGCCGTTTTACGCCCACTTGCTCTGCTTATGCCTTAGAGGCAGTAAATAAACATGGTTGTATCAAAGGGTTATTTTTAGCAACTAAGCGTTTGCTTAGGTGCCACCCTTTTTGCGCAGGCGGATACGACCCTGTACCATAGTAAAGTTTATTTTTCCTAGATGCTCGGGAGAGCTTAATGGATAAAAACTTTTTCATTGCACTGGCTGCAGCTTTGCTTGTGTTTTTGGGGTATAGTACTTTTACCACACAAAAACAAATAGAAACCAAGCAAGAACAAATTAATCAACTTAATCAACAAATTAATGTAAAAGAAAAACAGGCCAGTATTTCTGCAAAATTGCAGCAACAAAATTCTGTTTCACTTACTACTGCAAAAAAACAAGAAACGGAAAAACTTTCTACAGTTGAAACCGACCACGCAAAAATTGTTTTTACTTCTAAAGGTGCTGCAATTAAAGATTTTATTTATAGGGATTTTAATACTGACCTTAATTTAACCCCCTTCGGTGATGAAGGTTATTTTGCAACTTTACCGGAAGTTTATTTTGAAGAAATACCTGCACAAAACGGTGCCGATATTACTTACCAAACAAAACTTGCCGACGGTGTATTTTTAGTAAAAAGTTACACAATAAACAAAGAACAGGGCTTAAATAAACTTGAAATGAGTTTTAAAAATGAGAGAAACGAAGAATTAAACCTCTCAGATTTATACTTAAATATGGGCCCGGGTTTAAATACGGTTAAAAGCGAAATCAGTGATAATGCCGCCGTGTTACGTGCTTTTTGTACAAGGCAGGAAAGCGGTAAAAAGAATATTTCCGTCAACAATTTAAAGGAAAAAACTTTTATAAAACCCAATTTATTAAAAGAGACTTGCGAAGGTTGGAAATGGTCCGGCATTGATAACCGCTATTTCTTAACTGCTTTGATTCCGACGAATTGGAAAGGTGTTGCAGACGGTTTTAAATACAGTAAACATTTTATGTATGAAACACCGTCATTCTTTGGGCTTTTCGGTAAAACACGTGCAGAAGGGCCGGATTTGAAAATATTAGTTCCCGCCGTATTACCTGCAAATCAAACCGTTACTTACAGTTCTGATTTTTACATCGGGCCAAAAGATTTAAATTTGCTTGAAAGTTTACCTTATGACTTACAACGTTCCATACAATTTGGTTTCTTCGGACAACTGGGCAAATGGATGAGAAATATCCTTGAGTGGTTTAACAAATATACGCACAATTACGGTTTTGCAATTATTTTGATGACATTCATGATTCAGTTTTTTATGTTTCCGCTAACTTACAAACAACTTAAATCTGCCGCCGTAATGCAACGTATACAACCGCAAATGAAAACGATACAGGAAAATTATAAAAATGATCCTATGCGCGCACAACAGGAAATGATGGCACTTTATAAAAAATACGGTGCAAACCCTTTAAGCGGTTGCTTACCTTTATTTATACAAATGCCGATTTTTATCGCGCTGTTTAATGCTTTAAGAACATCTTGGGCTTTGCACGGTTCACCGTTCATTTGGTGGATTACGGACTTATCTGCCAAAGACCCTTATTATGTTCTTCCGATTTTGATGGGTGTGATAATGTTTATCCAACAAAAAATTACAATGCCTGAGAACATGACTAAAGATAATCCCTCCATGGCGATGATGAAGTGGATGCCTATTTTTATGACAGTTATCTTCTTAAACTTTCCGGCCGGGCTTACACTTTATTGGTTCATCAGTAATTGTATTAGTTTTGTAGTAAATATAGTTTTAAAGAGGAAATTAGCCGCAATTTAGGGCAAAAAAGGAGATATTTTATGGCAAGAAGACAAGTTATTTCAACAGGAAAAGATGTAGCTTCAGCAGTAATTCGTGGTTTAAATGAACTTGGCCGCCGCCGCGATCAAGTTGATGTTACGATTCTTCAAAAACCTACAAAAGGCTTTTTAGGAATCGGTGCAAAAAAAGCAAGAGTACAAATTGTAGAAAAAGCTTGGGACTCCGAACACTCAACACCGATGAGGACCGGTATCCGCAAACGTTCAAGTATTTCTTACAACTCAAATAAAAAATCGCGCCGCACACGCCGCCCACGTCATTTAGTAGAAAAAACCGTTACAATGCGTGAGCCTAAGGCAAATGAAACACAAAAATTACCTTCTGAGGAAATACAAAATGCAATTATCCCTGACAACATAAAACAACCCATGGAAGATGCAAAAAATGCTTTAAATGAAATGCTTGGTAAAATGGGTATAAAAGTCAGTAAATTAAATGCATGGTGGGACGCTAAACAAGAACGTATTTTGCTTACCTTTGATTGTGACTTCCCGGCTTTAGTTATCGGCAAAGAAGCAAAAACTTTACAATCTATTCAATATCTTATCACTTTAATGATAAGCAGAAATTTTAATACACCTATTTCAGTAGTTGCGGATACTCAAAATTACTGGAATAAACTTGAAGAAAAGTTAAATAAAGATATTACTTATGCTTTAGCAACAATAAGACGCAACAAAAGGCCGTATCGCTTCCGCCCGATGTCAGCGCAAATGCGCAGATATATTCACCACTATTTAGCAGCAGAACAGGATATTGTTACTGTTTCTGAAGGTGAAGGCAAATGGCGCAAAGTAGTTATTAAAATTGTAAAATCGGAAGATAAAGCCGCACAAACTGAAACCACCCCTGCCACAGAACAAAATGCACAAACAGAAAATACTGAATGCGTCTTAACTGCGGAAAGCACAAATTGCCCGGTTGAAAATTTGTTGGGAACAGCAAATGAAGTAACACCAGAGCAAAACACACAATCGGTAAATACAACCGAAGAAGTAAAATAAAAAATAAATAATTGCTAACCCCCACAAATTTTTGTGGGGGTTTTTGCTTGATAAGAAACTCCCTAAATGATAAACTATATTTATGAGAAAGATTTTAACTTTAACACTAATTTTAACTTGTGCAGCCTGTGCGCCAAAGCAAGAAAATACTTCCCAAGAACCGTCGGTTTATAATAATTCGCCGGTCTTGGCTTACGTCAATAATCAGCCTATAACTCAGGCAGATTTTGATAAAGCAGCAAACAATTTAGACAGCAGTTTCCAATCTTTTGTAAAAACAAAAAGCGGAAGGGCAAATTTCCTTTCCTTTTTAATCAGTGAGAAATTACTTTTATTAGATGCAAAAGAACGAAATATAGATTCTACACCCGAATATCAGGCCGAAATTGCCGCTTTGGAAGAAGCCCAAAAAAATGCACTTGAAACAGCAAAAAACTTCGCTTTAAGACGCAATTTGCTTACAAGTTTAGCACAAGACGGCACACTCGGCGTCAGCGAAGAAGAAATAAAAGAATATTATAAAAAATATCCTTATGAAATAACCATTAAACAATTTATTATTTCTGACTCCCAAAAAGCCGCTGATGTAATGAAACAAATGCGTAAAATACACTCCGCTTCCAGGTTTGCGGAATTTGCAAGACAGTTTTCAGATGAGCCCTTATCCAAAAAAAGCGGCGGCGATATGCCCCCCTTTATACCTGGGGAATATTTACCGCAAATTGAAGTGCCTGCTGCAAATTCCAAATTAATGGAAGTACAAGGTTTCATAACTACAGCACAAGGTAACCACATCATAATGAAAATAGCAGAAAAACGCTTAACTTACGACGAAGCTAAAAACAGAATCAAAATAATTATTGAAAACCAAAAACTTGATTCATACCTAAACTCTTTAAATAAAAAGTATAATATAAGTATAGTAAAGGAGGAAACAAATGAAAACAAATAAATTATTAATTGTGCCGGCAGTTTTGCTGATGGGTGCAACTTTGGCAAGTGCTAAAGTCGTAGACTCAAATGTCGCAACAGTAAACGGTCAGGCCATTTTAAGTTCACAATACAATAAGATGGTGGACACAATTCTTGAAGGGTACAAAGCAAGAAATCCGCAAATTTTGCAAGATCCGCAAAATGTTGCTGCAATAAAACAGGAAGTCTTAAATGAACTTATAACCGAATCTCTTTTAACCCAAAATGCCAAAAAAGAAGGTATCAAAGTTAAAGACAGTGAAGTAGCCGACGCTGTAAATGAAATTAAAGGCCGCTTTACTATTGACCCTTTAACCGGCCAAAGAATAACGGATCAAAAACAAATTGATGCCGCTTTTAATGCCGAACTTAAAAAGGAAGGTTTAACATATCCGCAATTTGAAGCAAAAATAAAAGACCAAATTGCTGTAAGAAAGCTTATTGACAATGTGGTAAACAGCAAAGTTACACCGCCGTCAAAAGAACAAGTTAAATCACTTTATGATGATGTTATTTTAATAATGTCCGGTAATGAACAAAAAATTAAGGCTTTGCCCAAAAACCGCCTTGAACAAGCTGTTCCTTTAGCTGCGAAATTAAACCAACTTACCGCCGAACAAATAAAAATTTCGCCGGTATTTATAAAGTTTAAAGATAATACCCCTGAAGCAATTAAAAAGGCCGAAGACACCGCTAAAAAAGTTAGGACAAAAATTAAGGCAGGCAAAGAAACCATGGTTAAAATTATTGAATCAGATTCTGATGATAAAACCCCGCTTCAAACAGGCGGTGAAATGATTTTAATCAAAGGTGTAATGCCCAAAGATTTTGATGAACAAGTATTTGCAGTAAAAGTCGGTGATGTAAGCAAACCGATTAAAACTGACAATGGTTACTATGTAATCAAAGTCCAAGAGAAAAAGGCAAAACGTGATTTTACTTTTGAACAAATTGCACCGGATATGGGGCAATATTTAGCAGCAATCAAAATGCAGGAAGAATTAAATTCTTATTTAAATACTTTAAAAGAAAAATCAAAAATTAAAGTAATGGTCAAGTTTGACGAGCCTGCAAAAGAAACTGCAAAAAAAGAAGCAAAATAATTTTAAAAGCGCACCCACGCGGTGCGCTTTTTTTATTTACCTTTTTTTACCCCCCAACCCCTCCACCTTTGCGAGCAAAGGGGTGGGGAATAAAAGGTAAAAATTTTTAAAAAATACTTCCGCTAATTCCTCTCCCATTTTTAAGGTGGAGAGGTTAGGAGTGGGGTTGATAAAAAAATATGAAACACTTGGTAATTACTCTCGGGGATCCGCTCGGTATCGGGCCAGAGGTTACAAAAAAAGCATTAAAAGCATTTAAAAAGCCTGCAAATACCCAAATTACTTTGATTGGGGAGAGTGCTGCCTACACTAATTTTGATAATTTTATTGAAGTAAAAAGCAAATACGCACGCCCTCAAAAACCCAGGCCGTCAAAATACGGCGCAGATATTTCTTTTAAAGCTTTAAAAACTGCCATAAATATTTGCTTAAAAGATAAAAATGCATGCCTTGTAACCGCACCTATTTCAAAAGAAGCCTGGGCAAAAATAGGTATAAAATTTACAGGCCATACCGAAGTTTTAAAACATTACGCCTCAAAATCTAAAGAAGTTTTAATGATGTTTACAACAGGCAAAATCAATACCGCTTTAGCGACGGAGCATTTGGCCTTAAAAGATGTTTCAAAACATTTAACAAGACAAAAACTTGAGGCAAAAATAAAATTATTTTCAGAGTTTCTAGACAATAAAAAAATTGTTGTTTCCGCCTTAAACCCGCATGCCGGGGACGGCGGTAAAATAGGTACAGAAGAAAATAAAATTATTATTCCCGTCATCAAAAATTTACAAAAACAAGGCTTAAATATCATCGGGGCTTTGCCTATTGACAGTGCCTGGCAAAAGCATTTAAAGGGCAAATTCAGCGGAATATTTTGCATGTATCATGACGCTGCACTCTTGCCTTTAAAAATAATCTCTACACCTGCAGTGCATATAACTTACGGGCTTAAATTTTTACGTGTTTCCCCTGTACACGGTACTGCATTTGATATAGCCGGCAAAAATATTGCCGATTTTAGCAGTATGCTTACCGCGATAAAGTTTGCGGCGAAGTATTAGAATTGTAATGAGAACCATTTAAAAAGACTTTTTCCTACCTAAAAGACCTATATGCGTTTAGGTCTTTTGGCTCTTGTAGGGGTAATAGTAAATTTTTAATAATATAGGTATATTGGAACAGGAGGCAGTTGCCATGAACTACAAAAAGAAAAACACACAAAAAACAGTACCGAGTATTAAACACGCAATAATACTAACAGTATTATTATTGAGTTTATTTTTATTGTCTATGTCAGCTTTGGCTAAGGATACTAAAAATTTAGTGCTTGAGGATATTAATCTTAACG
>JAZRHA010000065.1:0-12603 GCA_045644515.1 Elusimicrobiaceae bacterium
CTGTGTTTATGAAGAAACAAGAACCTGTAAAAACCCCCGGTCAAACTGCTGCCGTAGAAACAAAAACAGAAATAACAAAACCGGAAATTAAAAAACCTGTTTTTGTTAAAGAAGGTGAAGAAAATGACGAATTGGCTTCTGAACCCCTCCCGTCGACAGCTGGCTTGGAAAGAAACCCCTTCTTTTCCCAAGAAGAACTTGCATTAGCGCCACAAGAAGCAAAAATAAGACGGGAAATGGAAGAACGCACAAGTTATGCAGCAAGGAAAACCACTGCAAGGGATTCAATGTCTATATTTAATGCCGAAGGCGCTGCAAGTGCCGGTCCAGCCGGAAGTTCTGGGAGAATCTATATGGCAAAAGGCGGGGCATACTATCCACATTCATTTTCCTATTCTGCAGACTATGATTCAATGAATGCGGAAAGTTACAAATCTTTTGAAGGTAACGCTTTTAAATTTGTAAAGGAAGAACCGCTTTCAACTTTCTCGGCTGATGTTGATACTGCTTCCTATAATATAGTACGCCGCGATATTGAAAGAGGTGTAAAACCAAACAAAGATGCTGTCAGAACGGAAGAATTTATAAACTACTTTACCTATGATTATGAAGCACCGAAAGCAAGCAGTAAGGACCCTGTAAATATTATCACCGAACTTACAGATTCACCTTGGACGGAAGATTTCCAAATAGTCAAAATCGGCGTAAAAGCAAAAGATATTGATAAGGATAAATTACCACCGTCAAACTTAGTATTTTTGGTTGACGTTTCAGGCTCAATGGCCGGGCAAAACCGCTTGCCTTTGGCACAAAAAGCATTTGCTATGCTCGTTGAAAAACTTAGGCCGGAAGATAAAGTTTCCATCGTCACTTATGCAAACGGAACAAGTGTTGTTTTGGACGGTGTTTCCTTAGCTGATGAAGGTGGCAAACAACGCATAATATCAGCAATGGAAAGTCTGCGTGCCGGTGGTGGAACAAACGGTTCAGAAGGTTTAAATATGGCCTATCAGACTGCCAAAAAACATTTCATTAAAGGCGGAAACAACCGCATAATTTTGGCAACGGACGGCGATTTTAATATCGGAAATACCTCCCTTGGCGGGCTTGAAAAACAAATAACGGACGCCAAAGAAAGCGGTGTGTTTTTGAGTGTACTTGGTTTCGGTATGGGCAATTATAAAGACGACAGAGTGCAAACACTTGCCAATAAAGGTAACGGTAACTATGCTTATATTAATGACTTGTTTGAAGCCAAAAAAGCACTTGTCAAAGACTTTGGCGCGACCTTATTTACCGTGGCAAAAGATGTTAAATTCCAAGTTGAATTTAACCCGGCAAAAGTGCAGGCTTACCGCTTGATCGGTTATGAAAAACGCAAATTGCGCGATCAGGACTTCAATGATGACACCAAAGATGCCGGTGAAATGGGCGCCGGGCATACCGTAACCGTTATTTATGAAATTGTTCCGACAGGTGTTAAATTACCTGAAGGCATGGCAGGTATTGATGAACTTAAATACGGGGATAAAGAAAGCAAGCAAACGGCAAAAAGCGAAGAATTATTGACAGTTAAACTCCGCTACAAAGAACCGGATGGCGATACAAGCAAACTACTCAGCAAAGTTTTAAAAGCAAAAGATTATGTCGCTTTTGACAAAACTTCTGACGATACACGCTTTGCTTTAAGTGCTGCAGCATTTGCCGAAGTATTAAAAGGAAGCCGCTACGCTAAAGATACCGATATTGAAAAAGTTCTTGAGGAATCGCGCAAAGCCAAAGGCGAAGATGCCGACGGCTACAGGGCAGACTTTGTAAAAATTGTTTCCTTATACCAAGCATTGCCAAAAGAAACAGAAAGAGTTGGAAATGTGTACAGCGAAGATGTACAAGTGGTTAGGCCACCACATATACATATATCACGCCCTCCGTATAGTCCTTCTTCCGTTAATGAGAAAGTGAAAAATATAGAAAAGGCGGCAAAAGTTATTAAAGAAGTTGTTGCCTTGGAAGAAGAATATTATCAGGAACATGGGCATTATACTTCCTATCTTAAACCGATAGATATAACCGGATTAAGAACATTGAATTATTCCAACGGCAGATACACTTATGCAATAACAAAAGACGGAACAAATTCCATAGTTTGGGCATACCGTTACACGAACTCTACTAACTATGATAAGATAACTTGCCAAGCCTTACAAAATGACCAAAATGCAATAGATGCCTGCAAGAAATTCTTCGGTAATGCAAAATTTATGCGTACAGGTGAGAATTGCGTAATCGGTCCTTGCGTGGAATATCAAAAAATTTAATTTAAGAAGGAGAAAAATTATGAAAAAGAAATTATTATTAAGTTTAGTAGTTTTGGGGATCCCGCTTTTCTTGTTTGCACAAGAGGCAAAAACTGAGGTAAAAGCGGCAGCAATCGCACCCGCAAAAAAAGTTGAATTTAAAACAAGTAAGGATACAAAAAGCCCTTTTATTTCTAAAGAAGAAGCTTTAAAAATAGAGGCAAAAAAAAGGGCGGATGAACTGGAACGCATAAAAAAAGAACAAGAAGAAAAAGAACGCATTGAAAGAGAAAGGGAAGAAGCCTTACGCAAAAAAATATTGTGTGATGAATTAAAGCGCCATCCTTCAAGAATAATCAGCAAAAGTGTAAAGCTTAACGGTATCATGGGAAGTGATGCGATAATCAACGGTAAAGTTGTTTCAAAAGGAAGTGAACTTGCTGTTAAATTAAAAGATACCGAAAAAGCAAAAGTGCAAGAAATAGAAGAATGCGGCTTTGATATTAACAATATCAAAGTAAAAGTTATCAAGGTAAAAAGCAGCTCGGCAGTACTTGCATACGAAGGCGAACGCTTCAAAGTCGCAATGTAATTTATTTAACTCAAATGTTATTTTCCCCCCGGTTTCGCCGGGGGTTTTATAAGTATAAATATTTTTTTGTATAATTTATATATGGCTAATCTATTGCGTTTATTAATTATTTTGGTTGTATTTATAGCGGGTGGTATTATAGGTAATGTATACCTTCCGCAGAAGAACTTTGACCAAAAAAACATAGTCGTTCCGCAAAAGCCGAAGGCATCTTTTAACGTAGATAATGTCCCGCAAATTGACACTGTTTTAAAAGAAGCAGACAAATATAAAAACTTTTTAATTTCTTCCGGGCAAGATCAAGAGGAAATTATAGATTTTGAAAATAATTTTAAAAGAACACTCGTGCAACTTTATTATAAAGAGGCGGCAGCAAATTATTCTTTAGAACTTTTAAGACTCCAAATCCAGCCGGAAAACACTGCCCCATATATAAAAGCACGGGAAGAATATAAAAAATTTATTGGATTAATTGAAACTTTATATCCGCGTGAAACACAAAAAGAAGTTTTGGTTATTAAAGAGGAAAAGCAAACCCTTATTCCAAGCACCCAAACACTTCAAAATACCGAAGTTTTAGCAGTTTCAACCAATACGGCAAAAACAATATCTACCGAAACGGTAAAAGCTGTTCCTACAAAAGAAGTAAAGATTGTTTCATCTGAAACGGCACAGGTTATTTCTTCCGATACATTACAAACCGCGGCATCAACCACGACACAAACTAATTAGGAAGTAAAGAAAGTATTAAACCTTTTAAAACTACACCGGCATTATCGGCTGTTGAAGTTTTAAAGGCAAGGTCCGCTTCAATAATTTTATCTACCGCCCTTAACATAATGGCACTTGGCGGCAAATTACGTGCCATATTTACGAGGCGTGATTCCCAAGGCATAAGCCCGGCAGCAGTAGTTATTTGAAAAGCAGGTACACCGGCTTCCGCAAGACGTTTGATTCTAAAAAGTTTCATGGCAGGGTTGCTGATTTTATTTAAAATTGCAATAGGTTCTTCCCCAGCTTTTAATAAATTATCAATTATTTTTAGGGCCTCTTTTTTATTTAAAGATAAGACGGCATTATTTAGTGCAAAAGGGTTTTCCTCTTTAGAATAACCTATGCTTGAAAGCAAATCTCCTTCCGTTACGGTTTTATCTTCACGTTTAGTAAGGAGTAGTGATAACTTTTCAATCTCCATTGTTAAAGCATTAAGATCTGCCCCCACAAGTTCTTCAAGCATAAATAAAGTATCACTGTTTATTTTTAAACTTTTTGCGGCGAAACTTTCTTTAAGCCATTTTTGTAAGCTTGCGCCCTTTAATTCATCAAAAAGAACTTCAACGGAATCTTCACTTAAAGCGGAAGTTAATGTTTTATCTTTTTTAAATTTTTTATAATCATTATGATACAAAACCAAACAAGTTGAATTTAACGGATTTTGCAAATAATTAACTAGTGCCGCTATTGGGTTTTTGGTAAGTTTATCAATATTATTTAAGATGATTACGCGCTTGTCTGCAAAAGCGGGTATGGTATTAGCTAATGTTAAAACCTCGCCGATATCTTTTGTTTGTTGGCAGTCTTCCTGGGTTAAATTGAATTCATCAACTTTTAAAGCGGAAATAATCTGCTTTGTTATTTCTTGTTTTCTAAAGACATCATCACCGCTGAACAAATAAATCGGCGCGATATTGCCTGAAGCAATATTTTTTTTAAGTTGTTCTGCGGTTAACTTTTTCATAACTACTTTGTTATTGTTGTCTGGTTTGGGTTAAGCTGGTTTTGTTGGCGCGTCGGGCTGGCAACTGAACCAAAACCTTCCACAGTGCGCTTAACTATCATTTTTGCGAAGTTTTTCCAAAGTTCTTCACGCGCTTGTTCTTCCGTCATACCGCCATCTAAAGTAGAAGCAGAGAAGATATAAATTTGCTGTAAAGCAGGTTCTTGCCAAATAGTTTCTTGGGAATTTTTATCTATAAAACGAAGGTTTAGCAAAACTTCCATACGGTAAACTGTCGGCACAAGTTGTGTGTCATATTGAACAGGTATTAAAATATAGCGTAAAATTTCACCGGCCAAAATACCGTCGGCCTGATCTTCTTGCGTAATACTGTAAGCACCGTTTCTTAAAAACTCATCCACCACTTCAATTACAAGGCGGTCTTCCAAAGCAAAGACTTCCGTTCGGTTAATAATCGGCCTAACGTGAATTTTTGTGATATGTTGCGGCATAATTTGTGCATTGGGGCGGTAATATATATCTTGCAAACTGTTACACGCGCAAAATGCTAAAATTAAACCTATAAGGCTGAGTTTTTTCATAAACACTCCGTTATTTTTTTGGTTTTGCAACTATGCTGACCATCTTAAGCGGCACTACTATAATTTTAATTATTTCTTGCCCTTCAAGCAAGGCTTTTATCTTGGCTGAATTTAATGCGGCCTCTTGCTGAATTTCTTTAGTTGCGCTTGCAGGTATTTTAACCCTGTCTTTAATTTTTCCGTTTATTTGGACACCCATTTCAAGCTGTTCTTCTTTAAGCATCTCCGCATTAACTGTTGGCCACGCTTCATTTAAGAGGAAAGTTTTATTCCCTGCTTGATGCCAAAGTTCGTCAGTTAAATGAGGGGCAAAAGGGTGTAAAATTTTCATAAAACTTGCAAACATATCTTGGTTTACTTCTTTATATTTACCAAGTTCATTGAAGAAAATCATCATCGCGGAAATTGCGGTATTGAAACTGAAGTTTTCAATATCTTCAGTTACTTTTTTGATGGTTTTATTCTTTAAAATTTCAAGTTCTTGAGGCAATTTAATATCGGTAATTTTAAGGTCTTCTGCCCAAGCAAAAATACGTTTTAAGAAACGGGAAATACCTTCTATACCCTTTGTATCCCAAGGCTTGCTTGCATCAAAAGGGCCCATAAACATTTCATAACACCTAAAGGCATCGGCACCGTATTCGCTTAAAATCTCATCGGGGTTAATAACATTTTTTTTGCTCTTGCTCATCTTTTCAACCATTGAAGTCAAGGCACCGCCACCATCTTTAAGACAAGGGTTTTTGGGATCTTTAAAATCAATGTCTTCATAAGGATGATAAGAACCGTTTTTGTCGCGGTAGGAAAATGCAAGTATCATACCCTGATGGCGTAATTTGGCAAAAGGTTCTTTGGTATGCACTAAACCCAAGTCAAACAAAACTTTATGCCAAAAACGCGCATATAGAAGGTGCAAAACAGCATGCTCAGCACCGCCGATATAACAATCAACCGGGCCCCATGCTTTTTCAATTTCCTTATCAACAAAAGCATTGCTATTGTGCGGATCCATATATCTTAAATAGTACCAGCAAGATCCGGCCCATTGGGGCATGGTATTTGTTTCGCGTTTAGCTTTACCGCCGCAAATCGGGCAAGTGGTATTTACCCAACTTTCCACATTTGCAAGTGGTGATTCGCCTGTGCCGCTTGGCTCAAATTTTTCCATATCCGGCAGGCACAAAGGAAGTTCACTTTCAGGCAAAGGAACAACGCCGCATTTTTCGCAATGCACTATGGGGATAGGTTCGCCCCAATAGCGTTGACGGGAGAACACCCAATCGCGCAAGCGGTATGTTGTTTTTGCTTTACCGATATGGTTTTCTTCCAAAAACTTAATCATTTTGGCTTTTGCATCCGGCACATTTAAACCGTCCAAAAAGCCGGAATTTACAAGTTTACCGTCTTCAGTATATGCTTCTTTGCTGATATCACCGCCGGAAATAACTTCAATTAAAGGTAAATTAAATTTTTTGGCAAAAGCATAATCGCGCGTATCATGTGCAGGAACTGCCATAATTGCACCTGTACCGTAGCCTGTCAAAACATAATCTGCAATCCAAATCGGGATTTGCTTATTGTTGACCGGGTTTATTGCGTATGCACCGGTGAAAGCGCCGGTTTTTTCTTTTTCTGCGTCGGCGCGTTCAATATCACTTTTTGCGGCTGCTTGTTTTTGGTAGGCAATAACTGCTTCTTTTTGCTCAGGTGTAGTGATTTTTGAAACAAGTTCATGTTCCGGCGCAAGCACCATATAAGTAGCACCAAAAAGTGTATCCGGGCGCGTTGTAAAAACTGTAACTTGCGCGTCACTGTTTGCAACTTTAAAAGTAACTTCAGCACCGTTGGACTGGCCTATCCAATTCTTTTGCATTAAAAGTGTGGATGCAGGCCAGTCTAAACCTTCTAAATCTTCAAGTAAGCGCGGCGCGTATGCCGTGATTTTTAACATCCACTGGCGGAGGTTTTTCTTCTCAATAGGTGTTTGGCAACGTTCGCAGCGGCCGCCAAAAACTTCTTCATTAGCAAGGCCTGTTTTGCAAGACGGGCACCAATTTATTGGCACAGTACTTTGATAGGCAAGGCCTTTTTTGTAAAGTTGTAAAAATATCCATTGCGTCCATTTATAATATTCGGGGGATGTTGTGTTAATTTCACGGTCCCAATCATAAGCCATACCGAAAGATTTAATCTGACGGCGGAAATTATCAATATTTTTTTGTGTTGTTATTGCCGGGTGAACGCCTGTTGCTATTGCATAATTTTCTGCAGGTAAACCGAAGGCATCCCAACCCATTGGATGTAAAACGAAATAACCGTTCATTCTTTTAAAACGGACCAAGATATCAGAGGCAGTATACCCTTCCGGGTGGCCTACGTGTAAACCCTGCCCTGAGGGATAGGGGAACATATCTAAACAATAAAATTTTTTGTTAGACTGGGGCAAGACCGGTGTTTTGAAAAGTTTTGCCTCTTGCCAGCGTTTTTGTTGACGGGCATCAATTTCTTTAAAGTTTACTATAGACATATAAATAAATTATACAAAATATAAGGTATACCGTGTAGATTAAATTTTCCAACCTTCTTGGCGGGCATAGGTCAAAATACCTTTACTAATAGACATAGCCATCATCTGCAAAATCTTTTTGTTGTTAAGACGTTTTTTGTCATCTTTATTTGTAACATAACCCATTTCCACCAATACGGACGGAGCTTTTACACCTTGCAAAACATAAAAATTTGCTTGCTTTATGCTCTTTTCGGTACTGACATTTATACCTATTGTTTTGCTTTTTTCCGATACACCGTTCCTTATGCGCGCAGCAAGTTTGGAACTCTCATTTATATTTTCATTAGTGGCGAGAGAATTTAAAAGCAAATCCGCGTAAGTTACATTACCTACACCCTTTTCTTCATAATTTAAGGCCTCGTTTTCAAGTGCGGCTGTTTGGGCGGCTTCTTTATCAGATGCCTTATCGGAACGGAAGTAAACCTCAAATCCTTTTGCCTTTTTATTGGGTGCTGCGTTTGCGTGGATGGAAACAAAAACATCTGCCTTAAAATCATTTGCGATTTTTGCACGCGTTCCAAGGGGGATAAAAACGTCTTTATCGCGTGTCATTTTAATTTGTATCTTTTTGTTTTTCTTTAAAAGTTTCTCAAGTTCTTTGGCTACAATTAAATTAAGTTCCTTTTCCCGTGCGCTGCCGCGGTAATTTGCCCCCGGGTCTTTCCCACCGTGGCCGGCATCGATGCAAACGCGCAAAACATTTTCTTTTTTTAAATCTATAGGAACAAACGGCAAATTCTTTTTTGATGTATCAAGTTTATTTATAACGGTAGGTGCCGGTAAATTTGAACCGGGGATTTGTTCAAAAAATTCCCCCCCTACTTCCTCAATTTCTTCTTCTTTTTCTGCTGCTGATTCTTTGGTTTCTGTTTTAGCAGCAGTTTTAATCTCTTCCTTCTTTTTTTCTATTACAGGTAGCTGGCCGGCCTTTTCAATAATAATTTTTTTACCATCAAAGGCAGCTTGAAAATTACCTGCAAAAAAGCCGGAACCTTCCGTAAAAAAAGTTATAGGTGCATATAAGGAACGTTTTTCCATAAAAGGATCTGCGGTAAGTGTTTCGCGCTTTCCCTTGACGGTTGCAAAATTTTCACCTTGCCTTAAAGTGGCAAAAAAACCATTTTTACCGCGCAAATTAAGTTGGCCGGAATTCCAAAACAAATTTGTTTGCAAACGCAAATATTTTGCCATATCGCGCGCTTCAACAAAAACTTCCCCGTCAACAGTTCGCGCGGCAATGGGCGCCTTATTTTTA
This sequence comes from Elusimicrobiaceae bacterium, assembly GCA_045644515.1. Lineage (GTDB taxonomy): Bacteria > Elusimicrobiota > Elusimicrobia > Elusimicrobiales > Elusimicrobiaceae > Proelusimicrobium. Next base: position 9,033 of record JAZRHA010000065.1, read on the forward strand.
CCTTGAAATACTACCGGCAATGTTTCTGCCGCAAAAGCCGGGCAAAAAAGCAGGCAAGCAAACAAGGTAAGAATAAGTTTTCTAAACATTATTTTCACCGCCTGGATTTGTTTCATTTGGTTTTAAATTATCTAAAGAAACATTACTTTGGGCCATAACTGCATATTTATTGTTATTAAGCCAGCGGCGGTGTTGTTTGTAATCAGGTATAAACTTTTCAACGGTAGCCCAAAAATCGGTACTGTGATCAAAATGAACAAGGTGTGCAAGTTCGTGGACTATTAAATAATCAATAACAGCACGTGGCATTTTGATTAAGCGGTATGAAAAATTTAAATTATTTTTTTGTGAGCAACTACCCCATAAACTTTTTTGATCTTTAACGGTTAAATTGTTAAAAGTTACTTCCATTTTTGCAGCAAGTTCTTTTGCGCGCGCTGTTAAAAAATCAAGTGCTTGGCGGCGTAAGAAATCTTCACACAATGCAGATGGATCTTGCTCTTTATTTGTTAAGGTAATATAAAATTTATTGTCCGCAACAAATACTGTAGGTTCTTTTTGCTCCGGTTTTAAAGAAAGTTCCGCGTCGCACAAATTACCCAAATATAGGACTTTGCCGGCCGTTTCCTGTTCCGGTTGATTTTGATTTTGTTCCCCTTCCGTTGCCGGGGTAGGTTTATTAAAAACTTCCGGGAGTTCACCCTTTAGTTTTTCTAAAAAAAGTTTAACATCACTTATAGTGGTTTCAATATCTATATCTGCCATAAATATATTATACCTAAGTTTTACGCAGTTTGTTTCGCATAAAGATTTTTTAATAAAATCAAACCGAACACCCAAACCCGGCAAGTATTTTTGAGAGAATTTTAGTTTTTCTTTAACGACGTGTACCAAGAAGTAAAACGAACTGCGTGAGTTTGCGGTACTCTAGGAAAAGAAAAACTAAAATTCGCCAAAAAGAATTAGCCGGCAAAAAATATAAACTGCAAACCTCCTATTTTCAAATATGTTAAAATTTTAGTATGGATTTAAATACCTTGTTAAAAGATAACGCACGTACTTTATATTTAAGTGCAAAAGTTATGCCCCGCAAACAAAGGCAAGTTTTTACCGTAGCATATTTACTTTGCAGGATAGCAGATACTATTGCAGATACCCCCATTTTACCTTTAAAGGATAGAATTTATTTCGTTAATAATTATCCCAATTTAGTCAAAACACAAGATAAAGAATTACTTGCCAAATACCTTGCTCTAAATTTACAGACAGATAAAAAATATGAAAAAGAAAATATCTTGCTTGAAAATTTGCCGCTCTGCCTTGAAGCTTATAAAAATTTAGATAAACGTGCACAAGTAAATACTTTGGAAGTCGTAACTGCGGTTTCTAATGCAATGGAATGGGACTTAAATTATTTTGCCGATGAAGATTTAACTTACCTTTTAAAAGCCGTTCCAAGTGATAAAGAAACTATTGATTATTGCGCGCATATGGGCGGTGCACCGGGCGTTTTTTGGGCAAAACTTTTGCTTAACGGAAAAGAAAATCAAAAGTTTGTTGAGGATGCACACCATATCGGTATGGCTCTGCAAATTACAAATATTTTAAAAGATGTTGCTTCTGATTTAAAAATCGGCCGCATATATTTGCCGATAACTGACCTTACCAAACACAGTCTTATGCCCCAAGATTTGATTGAGAAAAAAAATTATAAATTATTTTTACCTATCGTATATAAATGGTTGCATTTTGGGCTTGATAATATAGGTGTTGCACCTTCTTTTTTGAAACAAATTCCTTTTTATAAAGTATTTGCGCGTGCAGCGGTTATGTGGCCTGTTTTATGGGCGCTTGAAACCTACCATGTGATTTTATGCAGCCGCAATTTGCTTGATATAAAATACCGCCCGAAATTTAGCCGCAAAATAATTTACAGAACTATGCTTTTAACACCGTTTTTTGTGTGGAGTAATACAATTTTCGGATATATTTTCAATAAAAAATACAAAGCGATTAAAGCACTTTTACCGAGTAAATAATTTTTACTGATACTTATCACTTTTTGTTCCGCCGTCGTAGGAATAGCCTAAATCATGTTTAATAAGTTCACTCGCTAAATCTTTGCCTTGCCCGTTTTTAACATCACAAAGAAGGCGGAAGTATTTATCACGGCTGCAATTAGATAAATTAATAGGTTCTTGGTTTAAAAAGTCTTTAGAAAATTCTTTGGCTTTTTGTGCAAGTTTTTTCTCGCGTTCCGTTTTACCCTTTATTTCCGGTGTATCAACACCGCGCACACGCACAGGCACCTTTTCGCAATATACGGCAAGGGAACAATTAAGATTTATTTTAAAAGTATCGCCGTCATATATAGATGCAATGGAAACATTTTCAAAAACCTGATTATCTTCCATATTATCCGGTTGCGAAAGGGGTTTACCTTGTTGTTGCATAAAATACAAAATAACTGTAATAATCACACTAGCCCAGAATTTAATTTGTTTGGAAGTCGAAGTCTTACGTTTGCGGTAAGTTGTTTTTTTGTTTGGGGTTGCCATTTTATTCCTCCGGTAAAATAACTGCTAAACTTTTGGGTTGTACGGAAATTTTTAGTTTTCCGTCTTTACACTCACGCGGTTCGCCGTCAATATGGTAAGCAAACGGCCCTTTAATTGTTATTAAAACATCTTTAATTTTTTTTGTATTCGTTAATTTAACAGGGCTTAAATTTTGTTTAAAAAAATTAGGGAAACCGATTAACATTTTTATTATATTTGCAGGCGGCAAATTAATCATATCAAGTAATCCGTCATCTAAAGTTGCTTTCGGTGCAATAACGAAATCACAACCGTATTGATTACCGTTTGCAAAAGCCAAACATAAAGGGCTTAATTCTGTTTTTGAACCGTCGTCAAAAGTTAAAGTGTATTTGCCAGGACGGTAAGAAAAATATTCTTTAATACCTATTTTGAAATACGGTAATTTTCCGCGTCTTTTTGATTTTGCAAATTTTTGTGCTACCAGTGCATCAAAACCAAGCCCGGTGACATTTAAAAAATATTCGTTATTTGCTTGCCCCACATCAATTCTTTTAGTGTGGTTTTGTTTAATAATTTCCAAACATTTTAAGGTATCCTTAATCGGCATTTTTATCATACGTGCAAAACCGTTACCGCTTCCGCAAGGAATAATACCCAAAGCTGTTTTAGAATTAACTAAACCCTGGGTAACTTCATTTATTGTTCCATCCCCACCGACTGCAATAACAGAAGCATAATTTTTCTGTGCGGCTTCAAGGGCAAGTTCTTTAGCATGCCCGGCGTATTTTGTGTAAACAATTTCACATTCCGGGAAAAGTTTTTTTATATCTTTTTCCAGCATTTTTAAATTTTTATGCTTGCCTGCACTTGGGTTAACTATAAAACGGATCATACTAATATGATATAATTTTATATATGGAAAGCCAAGAGATTCGTAAAAATTTTATTACCTTTTTTAAAGAAAAAGGCCTTACCGAGCAACCCTCAAGCCCTCTTGTTCCGCAAGGGGACCCAAGTCGGAGGCCAAGCGG
>JAZRHA010000066.1:0-1788 GCA_045644515.1 Elusimicrobiaceae bacterium
AAAAAGCACTTAAATATGCAAGCACGTTCCGCACGTTTGTGCGCAATATGCGGATACACAACACGTAAAATAAACAATTTTTGCACAATATCGCTTAATTTTATAAAATTTATATATATGCTTTAGGAGGACTTATGCGTATCTATGATGATCTACAATTAGACTATTGTGATGTCTTACTCAGGCCCAAACGTTCGGCCTTAACATCACGCTCTGAAGTCAATATTATAAGAGAGTATACTTTTAAATGGTGCCCAAAAACAATTAAAGCGACAGGTATAGTTGCTGCCAATATGGCAACAACAGGTACTTTTGAAATCGCCAAAGTTATGCAGGCAAATAATTTATTTACCGCCTTGCATAAACACTATAGCACCGAAGAACTTTTAAAATTTTTAAAGCAAAATAAAAAAGAACACGGCAATAATGATTTAATGTTCATTTCCACCGGTGTTAATGATAAAGATTTTGAAAAATTACAAACTATCATGAAAAGCAAACTTGTAAACAATATCTGTATTGATGTCGCAAACGGGTACTCCCCATACTTAATAGATTATGTTAAACGCGTGCGCAAAACTTACCCGGATAGTTTAATTATGGCAGGTAATGTCGTAACAGGTGATATGTGCGAAGATTTAATTATTAGTGGTGCCGATATCGTTAAAGTAGGTATTGGCCCCGGTTCTGTTTGCACAACACGCAAATTAACCGGTGTCGGCAGGCCGCAATTTTCCACCGTTGTTGATTGCGCGGATGCTGCACATGGCGTTGGCGGTATGGTTTGCGCTGATGGTGGTTGCACCGTTGCCGGCGATTTATGCAAAAGTTTTTGCGCCGGTGCTGATTTTATTATGCTTGGCGGTATGCTTGCCGGGCATGATGAAAGCGGCGGTGTGGTTTGCACAAAAACCTTCCAAACAAATGAACTTGAACCTGTGGGCCCAAATGCTTACCAGGTAAAATTGGAAGAAAAAACATATAAAAAGTTTTACGGCATGAGTTCCCAATATGCCCAAGAAGAACATTACGGCGGTATGAAAAAGTACCGCGCAAGTGAGGGCAAGGAAGTCAATTTGCCGCTCCGCGGGCCTTTAGAACCTACAATTTTAAGCATTTTGGGCGGCATAAGAAGTTGTATGACTTATATCGGTGCAAAACGCTTAAAAGATATGCCAAAGTGCGCAACTTTTTACCGCGTTTCCAGGCAGCTCAACACAATTTTTGATTAACTTAAATTATTATAATTTAGTCAGGAGAATTATTTTAATGTAGGGTTAAGAACCCTAAAATAATTTTGTTTTTTGGGTAATCCGTTGAGGATTGTCTTTTGCGAAAGCAAAGGGATTGAAGGCCTAAAGAGCAGTCGTTTTAATTTTGTCGTTCTTTTGAACGGCAAAATTCGGCTGTTTTGCTATGACCTTCAATCCATAGTTTAACAGCCGTTTTTTTATTGGCTGAAGTTATGAGAATAGTTATGTCATATATAGAATATATTTCAGATGATATTAGGGATATATGTGAAAGAAATGATTTAATCAAAGAAGCGGAAAGACTTTATACTAAAGAAATAAGCAAAGATAAAAAGAACGCCGAAAACTATATTTGCAGAGCATATTTTTATTTGCGTAACGGTAGAAATAAAAAAGCAATTTGTGATTGCAAAACCGCCCTAAAACTATCCCCAAAAGATAAAACTATTTTGAACCTTGCGGAAATGTTAATAAACAAAGCCGAATTGTGAGAGTAGTAATCTAGCAAGTATTTTGAAGATAATTTGAATTTTTC
>JAZRHA010000067.1:0-18062 GCA_045644515.1 Elusimicrobiaceae bacterium
CTTGTCTTCCTAAGACCGCTTGGCCTCCGACTTTGCACTTGGAAGTAATATTGAGCCAAATAAAAATATTAAACTTGCCCTAAAAGAACTTGCCAAAATAGGCGAAATTATCAGCGTTTCAAAATTTATTAAAACGAAACCGGAAGGTTATTTAAACCAGGCCGATTTTTTAAACGGTGCCGTAAAATTTCAAACCGCTTTACTGCCGCAAAAATTACTTAAAGAACTTAAAAATATTGAGCAAATTTTAAAGCGGAATACACCCTTCAGGAACGGCCCCAGGACAATAGATATTGATATTATTTTTTACGGTAATTCGGTTTTAAAAACTACTAATTTAATAATACCGCATCCGCGTGCGCATAAACGTTTTTTTGTTTTAAAGCCTTTATCTGAAATTGCCCCCTGCAAAGTACACCCGATACTTAAAAAACAAGTAAGAACTTTACTTAAAGAATTGAAATAATTTTGTAAATATTAACATTTTATGTTAAAATATTTTTATGAAAGAAAACTCTATATTTTTTCCGGTTATAGTTGTAATGTTTTTGGCTGTTTTACTGGCATACGGCGTTTCTTGGTATGCTAAAGAAAGCAATAATTTAAGTTCTAAAATCACAAAAGAACAACTGGCTTCTTTTACAAATGATAAAGTTGAATATGTAGAACATTTTTCCGTTAATGGTGAAGAACCATTTATTTCCCCTGTAGAAACGCGCCAACCGCAAGCAGCGCGCTATGATAATGTGGGGAAGGCTATTAAAAGTTTAAACATAGGGAATATAGCATACGCTACGCCGGAAGATTTACATTTAGTTGGTGCAACTAATTGGAGTTTAACAAATACCGTTGCAAGTAATTTGGATTTCCCACAAGTTATTGAAGTCGTTTTTAATAATAAAGATGTTTTGGAAGGTTTTTTTAATCGTCAGGACGTCGCCGATATTTTAAATAATTATCTTTCCGCTACTGATTTAGTTAATAATAATTCTCCTGAGATGGTATCTTTAATAGAAGGAATTGCTTTTAAAGGAGTATTAAATAATCAGGAACTTCTTTCCAAACTTTTTGATAGTGATTTGGTCCAACAAATTTTACTGAGCAGAAGTGCAAATTATTTTTTATCAAATCCCGCTCAAGCAAAGAAACTTATTGAAGGTAATCAAACACTTGCCGCTCTTCTTCAAAATGAAAATTTAAGAACAGTTTTGCTAAATGATCCGAAAACGAAACAATTTGCCTTATCGGTTTTCCCTAAAGGTAACTAGCAGAAGAAGACACCTTCAAATGCCTTGTTTACGGGGCCGCTCATTAAAATGCGGTCATCTTTTTGTTCAATAAACAAAGTGCCGCCGTCCATAATTATTGCTGCTTTATTTTTGATAAGCCCACGCCTAATGGCCCCGGCCAAAGTAGCACAAGCGCCGCTGCCGCAAGCCATAGTTATTCCGGCACCGCGTTCCCAAACACGCATACGTATTTTTTGCGGCCCTAAAATTTGAGCAAATTCCACATTAGTTTTTTGTGGGAAAATTTTATTATTTTCTACCTTTGGGCCGAGTTTTGATATATTAAGTTTTTCCACATTTTTAACAAAAAATACTGCATGCGGATTGCCCATAGAAGTACAAACTGCAGGCGGTAAAGCCGGTAGAATTTTTACATTTAAAGTATCGGTTTTTTTGGAAAGCGGAATATCTTTCCAATCTGTTTTTGGCTCGCCCATATCCACTGTAATTAGTTTTCCGCGCCAGGCAGTTAAAATTTTTTTATAAGGTGCTTCTAAAGTTATTTTTTGTTTTTTTGTTTCTTCAAAAATCAAACTGCTTACGCAACGTGTTCCGTTTCCGCAAGCGCCGGCAGTTGAACCGTCAGCATTAAAAATTTCCATTTTTACGTCACAAATTTTTGATTTTTTTAGCACTATAAGTTGGTCAAAACCAATGCCGGTTTTTCTGTTTGCCATTTTGCAAATTAAGGCAGGGGTTAAAGCAATTTTATTTTTGCGGCTGTCAATGATTACGAAATCATTTCCAAGCCCGTCCATTTTTATAAAGGGTATTTGTTTCATAATTTTTTTATTCTCTCAAGTGCTTCCAAAGTATTTTCGCGGCTACCGAAGGCAGTTAAGCGGCAATAACCCTCGCCTGCTTCGCCAAAGCCGGCACCAGGGGTGCAAACTAAAGCACATTTTGTAAGTAACTGCTCAAAAAATCCAAAGGATGTTTGCCCTTTTGGAACTTCAAGCCAAATATAAGGTGCATTTTCACCGCCGTAAACTGTATAACCTAAATCTCTCAAAGCGGATCTGATTATTTTCGCATTTTTCATATAATAAGCAATATTTTGTTTTATTTGTTTTTTGCCTTCCTTGGTATAAATTGCTTCCGCACCGCGTTGGATGATATAAGAAACGCCGTTAAATTTTGTTGTATGCCGTCTGCGCCACATCGCGTTTAAAGAAATTTCTTTACCGTTTGCTAAACCTTTTAAATTTTTCGGAACAACCATATAAGCGCAGCGCGTACCTGTAAAACCTGCTGTTTTTGAGTACGAGCGCACTTCAATAGCCACATCTTTTGCTCCGTCAATTTCATATATTGAGTGCGGTAAGTTTTCGTCTTGAATATAGGCCTCGTAAGCAGAATCATAAATAATTACCGCTTTCTCTTTCTTTGCATAAGCAACCCACGCAATTAGTTGTTCTTTAGTCATTGTTGCACCCGTTGGGTTATTTGGGGAGCAAATATAAATTATATCGCTGTGTTCGGCAGGCGGCGCGGGGGTAAAATTATTATCTTTTGTTGCAGGTACTTTCAAAATTTTGCGGCCTGCCATAATATTTGTATCACGATAAACCGGGTAAATAGGATCTGTTAACAAAACAGTGCAGTCATTTGAAAATATTTCCTGAATATTTCCGACATCGCATTTTGCGCCGTCGCTAACAAAAACTTCGTCTTTGTCCAAATTTATACTGCGTGTTTTATAGTCGTTTTCAATAATTGCATTAATTAAAAAATCATAACCTTGTTCCGGGCCATATCCGCGAAATGTTTCACTATGCCCCATTTCAGCAACTGCTTTTTGCATTGCGTTTATTACTGCCGGGGCAAGCGGTTGGGTAACATCGCCGATACCTAAACTGATTACTTTTGCACCCGGGTTTTGGGCTTTAAATTCAGCCGTCTTTTTGGCTATTTTGGGGAAGAGGTATGAAGCCTCTAAATTTAAATAATTCTCATTTACTTTCATATAGATATTGTATATAATTTTCATTATGAAGAAATACTTTTATTTAACTTTTATATTATTTTTGTTTTTAGGTTGCGGGAAACAAGAGGTAAAAAATTACCCAAATTCCAATACAGATATTATCGCTTTTGGCGATAGTTTAACCTACGGCTATGGCGCCGGGAGGGATGAATCATATCCTGCTTATTTAAGCCAAATGCTTGGGCGCGAAGTCATAAATCTTGGCATTAGCGGTGACACTTCCGCTATGGGCCTTGCCAGAATTAATGAGATAAACAAATATTCGCCTTATATGGTTTTGATAGAATTTTCCGCCAATGATTTTTTTAGAAAAATCCCAAAAAATCAAACCGAAAATAATTTAAGGGAAATTGTCCGCCAAGTGCAAAATATGGGCGCAATTGCCGTTTTAGTTGATACGGGCGGTGCCTACCCAATGGATACTTATACGAAAGTTCAAAAACAAATTGCAGCGGAATATAATACCTTATTTGTTCTAGGCATTATGAACGGAATTTATAATAAAAAATCTTTAAAATCTGACCAGATACATCCAAACGATAAAGGTTATAAAATTGTGGCTGAACGTGTTAGAAAAGTGATTGAACCATATTTAAATTAATTAGGTTTTATTAAATTTAAAAATTCTTGTTCGGTTAAAATCTTTACACCAAGTTCCTCAGCTTTTTTAAGTTTTGATCCGGCTTCTTTTCCGGCTACTACAGCATAAGTTTTGCCGGATACACTGCCTGAAACTTTTGCGCCGTTTTCCTTAGCCAAATTTTGGGCTTGTTCCCTGGTTAAAGTTTCAAGTTCGCCGGTAAAAACAAAAGTTTTGCCTTCAAGCATTGCAGAAGTTTTTTGTTTTAACGGTTCTAATTTTATGCCAAGTAAATTAAAATTTTTAAGTTCTGTTTGAACTTCCGCAGAATTAAAAAAATTAAAAATGCTTTGCGCAGCAATTTCACCGATTTCAGGAATTTTGGGAAGTTCTTCAATACTTGCTTTACTCAAATTTTTTAAAGTTTCAAATTGCCTTGCTAGGGTTTCTGCCATCTTCGCACCGATATGGCGTATACCCAAAGCAAAAATAAATTTATCAAGTGGGCGGTGTTTTGAATTTTCAATGGCAGTAAGTAAATTATCAGCCTTTTTATCTGCAAAAGTCTTAAGGGCCATTAAATCAAATAAAGTTAAATTATAAATATCACTTAATTTTTTAATTGATTGATAATCTACAAGCTGGTCTATTACCACGTCGCCAAGGCCTTCAATATCCATAGCACCGCGTGAAGCAAAATGTTTTACGCGTCTTTTAATTTGTGCAGGGCAGTTTGGATTTATACAACGGAGTGCGACCTCTCCTTCCTCTTTAACCAAAGTACCTTTGCAAACAGGGCAAATGGTAGGTTCTATTACGGTTTTTGCATCCGCAGGGGTGCTTACAACTTCCAAAACTTTTGGGATAACTTCGCCGGCTCGTTCAATTAAAACAGTATCCCCGATTTTTAAATTCAAACGCTTGATTTCATCAAAATTATGAAGTGTCGCAGATGTTATGGTTACGCCTCCGCATTTAACTGCTTCAAGCACTGCAACAGGTGTTATAACCCCTGTTCTGCCGACACCAAAAGAAATATCTTTAACCACAGTTTTGACACGTTCTGCCGGGTATTTAAAAGCCTCTGCCCAGCGCGGTGTTTTGGCAGTTACACCCAAAATTTTTTGTAAAGAAAAAGAGTTTACTTTTATTACAAGTCCGTCGGCATCATAAGGCAAGGTATGTAGTTCTGTTTTAAATTTACGGTAAAACTCAATAACTTTATTAAAGTCTGTAAAAGTTTCCCGAACAGGGGAAACAGGCAAACCAAGTTCTTTACATTTATTAATAAAACCACTGTAACTGCTAAAATCAAAATCACTTGCACCAAAAGAGTGAATGTAAAATTTTAAAGGGCGCTCAGCTGTCACACGCGCATCTTTTTGCCTGAGTGAACCGGCAGCTGCATTACGCGCATTTGCAAATGGCGGAAGGTCTTTATCTTCTTGCATTTCATTTAATTTTGTTAAAGCATCTTTAGGTAAAAAGACTTCGCCACGCACTTCAAATAAACCTTTATTTTCCCCGGCAAGTTTAAGTGGAATATTTTTTATTGTTTTTGCGTTTTGTGTTATATCTTCGCCGATTTTACCGTCGCCCCTGGTTGCGGCTGTTTTTAAAACGCCGTCAATATAAGTTAAGGAACAGGAAAGTCCGTCGATTTTACTTTCTACCACCATTTCAAAATCGCGGCAGTTTAAAATTTTTGCGGTGCGTTCATACCAAGCGCGCATTTCTTCTTCATTATAAGTATTATCCAGTGACATCATCGGAACAATATGTTCCACAGCCTCAAAATTTGAAGAAGATTTCCCGCCGATTCTTTGTGTAGGGGAGTCCGGTGTAATTAAAGAAGGATCTTGCTTTTCCAAATTTTTCAGACGGGTATAAAGTAAATCATACTCATAATCTGAAATTTCCGGTTTGTCTAAATTGTAGTAAAGATTATTATGGTACCAAATAAGTTTTTTTAAATTTTCGGCTTCTGTTTTTTTATCCATTTTTCCGCTCGGCTTTAATGCGGTCCAAAAGGCCATTTATGAATTTGCCAGATTTATCTGTAGAATATTTTTTTGAAAGTTCTATAGCTTCGTCAATAATTGCAGGCACAGGTGCTTTGTCTGTGCTATAAACAATTTCATAAGTCGCCATGCGTAAAATGCAACGGTCCACTGAAGACATACGGTCTACAGACCAATTTGTAGCATAAGAACTTAAAATTTTATCAATTTTATTTTTATTAGCAAAAGTGCCGGTTACAAGGTCCTTACAGAAGGGGAAAGTATCTTCTTCCATATTACCATAGAAGTTATTTACATAAACACCGGCTTCATTAACTGACATTGAAGCAGCATCTGCAATGTATAATGTTTGTAGGGCATATTCCCTGGCTAATCGTCTTTTACTCATAAAATAATTTTATCAAATTTTAATTGACCCGATATTCATTATCGTTATTGTTAAGGGGTGTCCATCCAAAACTGTTTGCGACTTTACGTAACATGGGACGGTCGCCGCCCGTAATTCTGAAAGTTGGATTGCCTATGTGATATCCTATCATTCTAGTATTGGCTGAGTTGAAACTTTTATTAACAGGATATACTAACTCCCAATTCTGGTTACAATCTTCAGTTATATTTGAAACTCCATTGTCCGTCTTCAAGGTTATTGTACACTCTGTTCCTAAATGTGTACCTGAAATATCATCTTCGATTTGGAAGTCACCTGTATTTATTGATAATTGATTTAATCTTGTGGGTAGATCTCCTGTCAAATGGTAATAATTTATTATATCGTTTTGCAAAGCACGAAGAAGTGGCATATTTGTAGCAATTCTTGCTTTTATAGTAGTGGACCTGTAATTAGGTACTAAAATGGCAGATAAAATACCCAAGATTAAAACAACTACCATTAATTCTATGAGAGTAAAACCTTTTTTATTTTTTAACATAATTCCTCCGTTCATGCATATATGATAACAAATTATTTGCAAAAAGTTAAATATGTTTGTTTTCTATGGAAAGATTGGCAATTTAAATTATCTCCAAAATACTTGCTAGGTGTACGCACACAATTTGACTTTATTAAATAAAATTTGTTTTATTAAAAGTCTCAAAGGTTATGATATCGTACAAACCCTAACATATGTGCTAAAAATATGATACAATAGCGTTGTTCCCGCGTACGCGAGATTATGCCTGTATAAGGAGATTTTTATGGATTTTAATTTACTTTCAAAATTGACTTCAACCCCGGCACCGTCCGGAAGAGAAGAGATATTACGTGATATAGTTTTGAATTTAGTAAAACCTTATGTGGATGAAGTAAAGATTGATAAGCTTGGTAATCTTGTTACGTATAAAAAAGGGACAGGAAAAACCAAACTGATGCTTACCGCACATTTAGATGAAGTTTCTATGCGTGTGCGTTATATTGAACCAAACGGTTTTTTGCGCTTTGCTTTAACGGGGGGTATTGATCCAAGAACTTTACTTGCCCAACGTGTTGTAATTATGACGGAAAAGCATGGCATGATTACCGGTGTAATAGGTGCAAAACCTGCTCATTATTTAACTGCTGCTGATAAAGCTGCAATAACGGAAAATTCACTTTTTATTGATATCGGTTTGGATTACAAAAAAGTTTGTGAAATTATAACTATTGGGGATCCAGCTGTTTTGGAACGTGCTCCTATTGAACTTGGCGATAATTTTGTTTCTTCTAAAGCACTTGATGACAGGGCCGGTGTTTACGGTTTAATTAAACTTCTTCAAAATTTACCTAAAGAACATAGTTCTAATATTTATGCCGTATTTACGGTAGAAGAAGAGTTTGGCCTTGTCGGTGCAGAAGCTGCAGTTTTTCATATCAATCCGGATATTGCTTTAACTATTGATACTACAGGTGCCCTTGACACCCCGGGCATACCTCCTCAAGATTACGTCTTAAATGTTGGCAAAGGTGTTGGCATAACTTTAGCGGATAAAGGTACATTATCGGATTATAAATTAACTAAACTTTTAAGAAAACTCGGTACAGAACATAATATTCCGTACCAGTTACGTGTTGCTTCACGTGGATCTAATGACGCAAAAGCTATACAAAGATGTGGCGGTCCGGCTGCCGCTTGCCCCATTAGTATACCGGTAAGATATATACACTCAAACGTTGAAGTTGCATGCAAAACTGATATTGAAGCGGCCTGGCAGCTTGTTCTTGAACTTGTAAAAAGTAATTTAGAGGATTTTTAAATGATTGAGAATCAAAACGTTTTAATTTTAAAAAAACAAGGCTGTTTTTATAAAGCAGAAAATTTACTTCAAGAAGAAAATTTAAAACTTAAAGATGATGAACTTAATGCTTTAAACAAACTTGATGTAATGTACCGCAGTTTATGTGCAATACTTTATAATTTTGCACAAACCGGACATCCGGGCGGTAGTATATCCTCGGGTAAAATTGTACAGAATTTACTCTTTAACCAAATGTCTTATAATTTTAAAAATCCTGATGAAGAAAGTGCTGATATCATTTCCTATGCGGCAGGGCACAAAGCGCTTGGTTTATATGCTTTATGGGCTTTAAGAAATGAAATTGTCAAAACCTATGCGCCGGAAATGTTAGCCGATGAAAAATACCAAATTCGTTTTGAAGATTTACTAGGATTTAGGAAATCACCTGCAAATAACAGTAAGCTTTTTAAAGAATTTAATGCAAAATCTTTAGACGGCCACCCGGAACCTTTAACACCTTTTGTTAAACTTGCAACAGGGGCCTCAGGTGTCGGTTTTGGTGCAAGTGTCGGGCTTGCTTTGGGCGCCGCTTTAACTTATCCGCAAAATACACCGAAAGTCCATGTGGTGGAAGGAGAGGGCGGTTTAACTGCCGGAAGATGTGCTGAAGCTATGGCAATAGCATCACGTGCCGGGCTTGATAATTTAATTGTGCATCTTGATTGGAACCAGGCATCAATAGACAGCGATAAAGTTACAGCAGAAGATGGTACTCCAGGTGATTATGTAACTTGGGAGCCTGCCGAACTTTTTTACCTAAATGGTTTCAATATAATATATGTTAAGGAAGGTTTAAATTTTGCGCAAATTTATGCAGCACAAAAATTTGCCGAAACTTTAAATAATGGTTTACCTACCGCTATAATTTATAGAACAATTAAAGGTTGGCATTATGGCCTTGAAGGTAAAGCAAGCCATGGTGGCGGTCATAAATTGTGTTCCCCGGAATTTTATAAAACAATGGAAGAATTTGAAAATACTTTTGGTGTTAAAATTCCGCATTTATGTGAAGGCCAGGAAATTGAAGATTGTTTCTACCAAAATTTGCTTACTTTGCGTAATGTTATAAATTCAAATAAGGATTTATTTGCACGTTTTGCAGATAAGATAAAAGAATCCGCAAATCGTTTACAAAATTTGGCTCGTAAAGCAAAAGAATTTAAAACTGAAGATGTTTATACCGCTTTTACACCGGATAATATCCCGCAGGAATTTACTTTTCAGCCGAATGAAAACCCTACTTTGAGGGCGACAATGGCGCAAGCACTTGCAAAAATCAGTAAAGAAACAAACGGAACTTTAATTGTGGCGACGGCAGATTTATCCGGTTCAACCGGCGCGGGCAAGATTGCTTACGACAGTAAAGGTTTTTATAATAAATTAACTAACCCGGACTCCCGTTTAATTTCAAGCGGCGGTATAACTGAAGATGGCTTAAGTGCTGTTATGAGTGGTGTTTCCGCTTATGGTAGACAACTCGGTATTGCTGCTTCGTATGGAGCATTTACTTCAGCTATGATGCACACTCAGGCACGCTTACATGCTATTGGTCAGCAAGGGTATCAGGAAGCAGCAGGCAAAGGCAAAAATACTTTTATCATTTTTACCGGTCATGCAGGATTGCCAACAGGCCCCGATGGTCCAACACATGCTGATCCGCAAATGTTACAGTTGATTAGCGAAAATTTCCCCAAAGGTGCGGCAATAACTTTAACACCTTTGGATGCAAATGATGTTTGGCCTGCTTTAACGGCAGCATTAAATAAAAGACCGGCGGTTTTATATCCGGTGGTTACTCGCCCTAATGTTAAGATTACAGATAGAGCAGGTCTGGGCAGTGATAAACAGGAACAGGCTAAAAATGGTGTTTATGTATTATATAAACATAAATATGCACGAGGATCAGTAATTTTGCAGGGTTCAGGTGTAGGGGAGATATTTGCACAAGAAGTTTTACCTAAAATTAAAGAGGAAGGATTGGCAATAAATGCTTATTATATTGTCAGCCCGGAACTTTTTGATATGTTGAGTAAAGATGAGCAGGAGAAAATTTTGCCCCTTAGCGAATTATATAGGGCAATAGCAATAACTGATTTCACTATACCTACAATGCGTAGATGGTTAAAATCAGTTAGAGGGGAAGAAATGGCTTTGTACCCCTTCAAAAAAGGCAAGTATTTAACAAGCGGACAAGCGGCAGATTGTTATAAAGAAGCAGGGCTTGATGCCGATGCGCAATATGAGCAAATAAAAGAATATTTGCAAAATGTAGAAAATTGGTACTAATTTAAATAAAGTAAAGGAGAATATTATGGCAGAACATAAAACTTATCTTGCAGGCAGGACTTATATTTTTAAGATAAGCAAAGGCAAAGATTTGTTAACTGAACTTACAGATTTTTGCCACGATAATCAAATTAAATGCGGTATTTTAAGTGGTATAGGTTCCTTGGAAAATGCAACTTTAGCGTATTTTGATCAAACAAAAAAGAAATATGAAAAGATAGTGATTTCAAAAGAAACCGAAATACTTTCTTTAACAGGAAATATCAGTATTATGGATAACCGTTCAAATGTCCATGCACATGTTGTTTTAGCCGGTAAAGATGGCACAATTTTGGGTGGTCATTTAGGTGTTGGTAGTAAAGTCTATTTAACAGAAGTTTATATTCAGGAACTTGTAGGCGAACCGAAAGTCCGCAAACAAGACAAAGCCACGAAATTAAACACCTGGTTATAATTTAAGTGTAAAAGTAGCAAATAAAAAGCACCCGTGGGTTTTACCTGCGGGTGCTTTTTGAGTACTTATTTAGCTGATAAAGCCAAGCCGAGTGCAAAAACCTAGCAAGTATTTCTGGGGAAATTTTAGTTTTCTCTTTGACGACGAGTACCGTGAAGTATGGGGAGCGGAGCGACTCTCGGTGCTTTAGGAACAGAAAAATTAAAAATTACTTAAATGTACAAGCGCGTTATATGTGTTTGACAATATAATGCGGCAACACAACGCGTAAAAACTTTTCTTATTCAACAGGTGCTCTAAATTTTGTATCATATATGTATGTACTTAAAAGCTCTGGAAATCATAGGTTTCAAATCATTTGCAGATAAAGTCCGCCTAAATTTTGAACCGGGTGTATCTTGTATCGTCGGGCCAAACGGTTGCGGTAAATCAAATGTCATTGATTCCGTACGTTGGGCTATCGGGGAAATGTCATGGAAGTCTCTCCGTTCCGGCTCAATGGTTGACATTATTTTTAACGGTACCAAGCAAAGACCGCCGCAAAATATGGCGCAGGTCAATATGATTTTTGACAACTCAAAGCGCGAACTCCCTATAGATTTTTCAGAAGTAACAGTATCCCGTAAAATTTACCGCTCAGGCGAAAGTGAGTATTATCTAAACCGCGTTCAATGCCGTTTGAAAGATATACGTGAAATGTTTTTGGATACCGGTATCGGTGGCGAAGGTTATGCAATTATTGACCAGGGCTCAATCAGCCGCTTGCTTGAAAATGCCGGCCCGCTTGAAAGGCGCGAAATGTTTGAAGAAGTGGCAGGTGTTTCCAAATACAAAGCAAAACGTGATGAAGCCATCCGCAAACTTGAGCATGTTGATATGGATATTGCTCGCCTTAGCGATACTTTGGCACTTATTGCCGAGCAAATTAAAAAACTTGATAGCGAGGCAAGAAAAGCGCGTCTATACCAAAAATACCGTGAAGAATTAAAGGAAAGCGAAATTGCCCTTGCACTTGAAAACATTAAAAGCCACGATAAAGAAATAAACCAAACCGCTTTTGCTTTGGAGCCTATTGCTAAAGAAATAAATGATTTACAGGCCACCATTTCTGCCTTGGAAGGGGAGGCTGCTGCATTAGATTTGAATTTAACCCATAAACAAAAAGAATATCAGGAATTTAATGAAAAGATTTCAGCTGCGAAATATCAAATAGGTTTGCTTGAAGGTGTTGTGCAAAACTGCCAAAATATGACGGGCGAAATTACTTTACAGCTTCAAAGTTCCAAAGCTGAAGAAGATTTAAGTAAAAAACGTTTACTTGAACTTGTTCCTGCCCTTCAAAGTTTGCAGCAGCAATTAAACCAGGCAACCGAAGCCCTTGTTCCTTTACAGGAAAAATATAATCAAAAATATGCGCAAGTTAAGCAAAACGAGGAACAATTAAAAATCGTACAAGAGCAAATGGAAAGTGCAAGTTCCAAACTTTTAACTTTAGCACAACAGGAAATGGAATTAAGCGGTAAAATCGCTTTGGAAGAAAGTGCCATTTCCCACGAAAATAATAATTTAATTACCTTGCAGCGCAATTTGGAAGCACAAAAAGAACGCGCCCAAAGTATTGACGGCGAAATTGCAAATTTTCAAAACACAGTCACCCAAAAAGAACAGGAATTAAACACTTTAAAACAAAAACAGCAGGAACTTGAAGACTCAAAACGCAATTTGGAACAAGAAAGGCAGGAACTTAATAAAACTTTAAGTGCTTTGCAAGCGGAAATAGCATCTTTAAAAACCAAAATGCAGATGATTGAAATGCAAGGTAAGAAAGACCCTTATTGGCTTGGCGCAAAAATTGTTGAAGAAAATAAAATTACCGGCATAATGGGCACTTTGCGCAAGAATATCAAATTTAAAAAAGAATATAATTTAACCGTGGAAGAAACTTTAGGTAAATTTTTAGATTCAATAATTTGCCCGGACCTTGAAACTGCACAAAAGGCAATTAGTATTCTAAAACAAAAAGGCGGTGCGCGCGGCAGATTTTTAATTTTAAATAAAGTACCAAAAGTGCAAAATGATAGTTCTTTATTTGAAGGTGCACAAAATTTACGCTCTTTAATTGAATGTAAACCTGAACTTTCCGCCTTGCTTGATTATTTATGTTCCGGTTATGCCTTAGACGGCAGTGAAGTTGCAGGCAGTTTTTGGCTTTCCGGTGGGGAAAAGGAAGTTAAAACTTTGGAAAGTTTTTGGGCGGAAGAAGAATCAGCAAAAGCCGATTTAAAACAAAAAACCAAAGAGCAGGAAGAAACCGCACAAAAAATAATCAAAAATATGGAAGAAATTTCCTTAAAAGAACAGGAAATTAAAAATACTTCCGCCAAAATCCAGGAAGATTTAATTGCCTTAAATACGGCTAAAAATAATTTAAATATCCGTCAAAGAAATAAACAGGAAATTGAGGCCGCACAAGCACAAATAAATAAAAATAAAGAAGAACTTTTGCTAAATTTAGAAGCACGTAAACAAAAAATAAATACAGCAAAAGAAGAATTAAAAATCTTTAGAACAAAACAAGAAGAAACTAAAAAAGAGGTTGGGATCGCACGTCAAAGAAGAATGGATCTTGAAGCCGAGGCCGCCAATTTAAAAACCGAAATAGAGCGTGCAAATGCCGCTTTGTACGAAGTGAAATTAAAGAAAAATAATATTGAACTTGATTTAAAAACATCTTCAAGTGAGCAGCAGAATTTAGCAGAACAAGAAAAGAAGCGCCAAGAACAAATGTTAAAATCACAAGAGCGTGTAAAAGCATTAGAGGAAGAAAAATTGACTTCTCAGGCCAAACTTACCGCCCAACGTGATGCTTTGGCCGCATTAGAACTTTCCGAAACAAAAATGAAAGAGGGTTTAACCGCCCTTAAACTTGAATTTGATAATAAAAGTTCCGCTTTAAACAAGAATAAAACGCGTGTTAATGAACTGACGGTAAAAGCGCATGATTTGGAAAACACTTTAACCAATCACCGCCGCCAAAAAACCGCAATTATTAACACTTTGCTTGAAAGTTGGAATATAACCCAAGAAGAAGCCCAAATGAAATGGGGCGAAAAGAAGGTGGACCTTGAACGCGTTAAAATGATGCGCCACCGTATTGAAAGCATGGGTGCTGTAAATATGACTGCGCCTGAAGAATATGATGCCTTAAAAGAAAGGAATGACTTTTTAACCAAACAAATTGAGGACTTGCAAAACGCTAAACGCGACTTAAAGGCAGCAATTACCAAAATCAATGCCACTACGCGCGAAAACTTTAAATATACTTTTGAACAAGTCAGAACTTTCTATAAACAAATTTACAAGAAACTATCCATGGGCGGTGAGGCAGAACTTACTTTGACAGATCCTAACAACTTGCTTGAAACAGGTATTGAAGTTACTGCACAACCCCCAGGCAAAAAACTGTTAAGCATAGCGGTTTTATCTGGTGGGGAAAAGGCCTTTGCGGCTTTGGCATTACTTTTTGCCTTCTTTATGCATAAACCTTCGCCGTTCTGTATTTTGGACGAAGCTGATGCACCTCTTGATGAAGCCAATGTTGGCAGATATGTTGATGTTATTAAAGAGTTCTCTGCAAATACACAATTTATTGTGGTAACGCATAATAAGACCACAATGTCTGCTGCGCAAATGCTTTATGGTATTACGATGGAAGAAAAGGGTGTTTCCAAGGTTCTTTCTTTAAACCTTAAAGAGCAAGAAGAAAAAATCAACCAACTTGTCGCATAATTGGTAGTCTGCAAAAACTATTCTTTGCTGTCTAATTCTTTTTTGCTAATTTTAACTTTTCTTCTCCTAGAGTACCGCAAACTCGCTACGCTCGTTTTACTTCTTGGTACGCGTCGTCAAAGAAAAGTTAAAATTATCTAAAAAATACTTGTCAGATTTTAGTTTTCGGTTTGGCTTTATTTTATGGCGTCACTAGAAAAATTAAAATTTCCTCAAACATACTTGCCGGGGGTTGGTATTCGGTTTGGCTTTATGTTATGCAGGCTTATTATAAAGTTCCTACTTGTGAAGTAACCTTATTTAAATCAACTTGTTTCAGATACTTGTCAAAAGTTTTGTATACTTGTTTTTCTTGTTTAGCAGGATTGAAAGGTGATCTTTCTACATTTAACTTATCAAGGCAATCATTTATGGTTATTGCTAATTCAAAAACTTCAAATAAACCTAAAGGATTTTTCTCAATTTCTGCTGAATTTCTTTCATCGGTATAATAAGCGGATATTTCCTGTAATGATAATATTTGCCCATTATCTATTTTATGCTTTATTTTTGCTAAATCGGCCACTCCGACACTTTGAATAAAATTATTATCTGCAGTTACTTCTACGATTGTTGAAGCAACTAATAATGCACCTATAGCCATAAAGGTACCGGATAATTTTATTCTGCCTCTATCAAGAAGCCTTTTACCAACAGTTTTTTCCGCTTGTTTTATTTCATTTCTTGCTAATTGAGTTTCCGGGGTAAAATCTAAAAGGTCATCTAGGAAATTTGTTCTTTCAGTAAGCGGCATTTTAGAAAGCCTGGTTGCCAATTTTTCAGCAGAAAATTTATCTAGTTTCCACAATCTCCTATTGGTTTGTTTTAAATAATATCTGATATGCGGGATTAATTGTTTTATTGTCATGCCGTCGTCAGATACTTTTAAAGCAAATAATATGGTTTTTTGGTTTTCGGGCAAACGGGTTTCAAAATATTTTAAGATTTCTTCTGCGGTATGTTCTTTTTTGGAAAAGAATTCAATTGTTTCCTGTGAAAAAGAACTTTCAGCTTTTTTCAGTTGCTTTATTAAATTATCCATATCTTCCGCAAAAGCCTTTTGATAATAAGCTTGGTTATCTGCTAAATCATGTATAAATTCGTTTCTTATTTCAGATGCCATTTTATATTGATTTTTTAGATATTCATTTCTTGATTCTATACTATGGAAATACACCGGTTTCATGGCAGCGGAAAGGTCCTCAATTACAGGGTGTTCTGCAATTATGTCGTTAATAGACAATAAATTATCTAAATAATGATTTTGTGTTTGAAATAAGGTATTCATCCTGCCATTAATATAATTTGCTGTTACTTTTTTTAAATAAGTGCCTTCCGGCAAGGCATCTATATATTTGGCATAGGTTTTCCTCATAGTATCTTGGAAGAGTTGTACTTCGTTTGCAAGTTCATTAAATTGTTCATAATATACTTTATAAGAATTACTTATTTGTTTTTCAGAAGAATACGGGTTTCTAAATTTAACTATAGAATTACCGGAATTAATATAATCAATATAGGCGGAATTGCTTGAAATATTTCTCAATGTATTTTTATATCTTCTTTGAATATCTTTTGCTATAGCAGATAATTCTTCAATTTCCTCATGGGATATTATACCTGAAAGAGCCTTCTCTTCCTGGCTGAAGATCTGGGTGCTTGAAATTAACAAAATAATGCCTAAAAGTATGCAGATATGTTTCTTTAAATTAAATGTTTTCATTATTACCTCACTAATATCTATACTTATATTATGGCGTTTATTGTGTTAATGCACAAGAATCTTTTGACCTATATGAAAGGGACCAAAAGACCTAGATGAATAAATGCTAATTTCGGTTTATTATATAGAAGAACGTCTAAAAAGAAATAGGTGCAGTACCTTTTTTGAAAGCTTCTAAGAATTTATTTCTGTCAGCGGGCAAGGCAAGTTTACCGGTTTCCGGGTTTACAAATACAAATTCAATACCATCAGGGACCGGGAAATCTTCCCTAGGTTCGTCTTTCAAAATTTCCTGCATAATGGCAGTCCACCAAGGGGCAACTGTGCCGCCGCCGGTCCATTTGCCGCTTTCTTGGGAGGTATCATCATCATAACCCATCCAGGCACCTGCAGCGTAAGATGGAGTCATGCCGATAAACCACATGTCGCGGTGGTTTTGGGAAGTCCCTGTCTTACCGGCAATAGGCCTACCTAAAGCGCGCGCCGCACCGCCTGTACCGCGGGCAACGACGCCTTTCATCATGTTGATAAGCAAATAAGCATCCTGCGGTTTAAAGGCTTGTTTTTCATAAGGTATATGCCTTTCAAGCACGCGGCCATTTTTGTCTTCCACACGCTCTATGGCATAGTTGTCAACCCGCACGCCCTTATTTGCAAAAGTGCTTAAAGCATTTAAATGCTCTTCAAGCGTAACCACTGCAGAGCCAAGTGCCAAAGCCGGTGCATTAGGCAAACTGCCTTTAATACCGGCGCGGTGTGCAACGTCAATTACTTTGCGTGGTGTAACGGCATCAATCAAATTAATTGCAACCAAGTTTTTGGAAAGTTCCAAAGCGCGCCTTAAAGTAGTTAAGCCGGAAGAGTTGCCGCCAAAATTTTTAGGTGCCCAAACATCAAAATCTTTAGTGTACATAAAAGGCTGTGCAGCAAGTGAAAGGGAGTATTGGTCTTTAGCCTCATCAAACATATTCCAATTTCTGCCGTCAAAGTAAAATACCATATCCAAGTCGCGTATAGTGGATGTGGGGGTATATCCCTTTTCCAAGGCTGCCATCCAAACATAAGGTTTAAAGGAAGATCCGGGCTGGCGTTTTGCTTGTGTTACGCGGTTAAAGCGTGATTCATCATAATTCCTGCCGCCAACCATTACGCGTATTGCGCCTGTTTTAACATCACGCATATAAAATGCCCCTTGGAGTTTCGGGTAATCAGGTTGTTCTTTGTTTTCTTCTTCGGTTTCTTCTTTGTTTTCTTCCTGTTCGCCCATACCGTCTTCTTTGGCAATACTGTCATCAACAAGTTCAATACCTAAATTTTCTGCAATTTTTTTGTCGTATTCACCTAGTTTTTCGTCCATAATTTTTTCGGCGATGGCTTGCTTTTCTATATCTATTGTCGTATAAATATTTAAGCCGCCTTTCCAGAAGGTATCAAAGCCGTATTTCGGTTCAAGCACACGTCGTATATGTTCAATAAAGTAAAGACCGGGTTTTGAGGCATTACCCTTTTTTGTCGGTAGCGGCTCGGCATTGGCTTTGTCCGCTTCCTCTTGGGTAATAAAACCCATTTCAAGCATAGATTTTAATACTAAAGCTCTGCGGTTTTTTGCTTGTTTTGGGTTTG
>JAZRHA010000068.1:0-7238 GCA_045644515.1 Elusimicrobiaceae bacterium
GAAGTAAAGGTATATTCAGCAAGTAAATTAGTCCTTTCAGAAATATTATAATACACACCCGCACCTACGTTAACACGGTTTCTGTCTAATGCTGTGATCGCGCCTCCGGAAGTATATTTATTTATTTCATCAGAAACTTTAAAACCCAAACTTAATTTTTTATAAGCACTTGTTCTATAGGAAATATAAGCATCATTTTTTATTCTTTGATCTCTATCGGTAAGTTCCAAGTTGGCAGGATCTGAAGTGAGTAAAAAAGTATCACCTATTTTAAAAAGATCATTACCGAATTCCGCATTAACTAAAGCATCCCAAAAACCATTCTTATGATTATGCTTTTGATACGCATTATAACCGCCAATAGCACTGAATTTACCTTTTAAAGAACTATTTGGTACTGCTAAATCGTATAAAGCACCGAGTTTAGTGGAACTGATAGCAGAACCGATTCTATTGCTGTTGGTTAAATAAATATTGTCGTCATAACTTAAATCTTCTGAGGCCATAAATTTAAGTTCTGAAGCATTAACTGTCAAAACTGCTACACAAGCAAAAACAAATGTTAATAGTATCGATTTCTTCATAATTATGCTCCCTCGACAGAAGATTGACTCATATCCGATCTCTCTACATCTTGTACAGCTTGTTGCACAACGACTTCATTAACATAATCTGAGATTTCAGGAAAATCTATAACTTCATTAGAAACAGCTGGAGTCAATTGTTTGTTATTAGTTTTAACTGATTTGTTAGTTTTATTTTCTTTGTCAGTATTGGTTCTATTAATGCGATTTGCCACAATACCGTTATTGTTTACCGTGGTTTCACCTTTAATAGTTACAAGCTGCAAAGTTTCAGGAGAAACAGAAATTATAGTTCTACCTTTAGATGAAACGCTTTTACCGGCTATTTCAACATCCTTTAAATTGGTACCGGATATTAAAATCTTTTTTCCCATTTCATTTTCCTGAACTCCAATTCTTACTTTTTGGCCTTTTGGAACTGTGATTAGGACACCATCATAAAGCACTCTAGAAACCGTTTTCCCAAAGACAGTAACCCCTGTTCCTTGACGATAAGTGATTGTTTTACCATCCTGCAAAACAACAACTTGCGAAAAAGCTGCCAAGGATATTAATCCAAAAACAGCAAACATCATTAGTTGTTTCATTTCCCCTCCCCTTGGATACCCAACCTTCTTAATATTGTACTAATTAATTTAACTAAAGTAAACAGAATTATGTTGTTCTTAATGTTCTTCGATGAAAGTACGGAAATCTAAAGTATTGTTTATTTTTTTAAATAACCACCCTTTTTGAGTTTCGTCATACAAAGAATTTATATCTTTAAAATTAGCTTTTAATGCTTTGTCTAAATATTTATACATGTTTTTTTTGTCCCGTTTAACAGTCCAAAAATACCCGGCATAATTTATGGCGGCAGTTGCAAGACTAGGCGAATATTTTAAAGCAGATTCAAAATCTTTCTTAGCATCATTATATTTACCCATTTTCATGTTGACATATCCCCTGTTATTGTAGGATATCGCCCAAGCGGGATTAATTGCCAAAGAAGAGGTGTAATCTTTTTGAGCATTAGGCCAATCTTCTAATTCTTCATAAATTAATCCCCTTCTATTATAATAGATATCCTTAGGATTCAAAGCAATCAATGAGGTATAGTCCTCTATCGCTTGTTCGAAAAGTGAAATTTCTTTAAAAGCAGCTGCCCGTAAAAGTAAAGCGGTTTCATTTTGCGGATTTTTATTTATAACTTTGCTTAATAGGGAAATGGCTTCATCATACATTTCCCTGCTTGATCGGATACGCGCAAGGTATAAAACAGCTTCTTCATTATCCGGGTTTTGTTTTAGTAAAGTGTTAAAAATATCTTCTGCAGTATCATAATTATACAGTTTATAATTTGCACGACCTTGTAAAAACATGGCCTTTTCTTTCAAAGATTTATCTTTAACTTTTTTAAGATCTGTTAAGGCACTGTTAATTTGCCCAAGTTCTATTTCACATAAGGCCCTATTATAATAAAAACCGCTATAATTCCCATTTAGTTTTATGGCAGCAGTAAAATCATTTTTAGCAGCGACATAATCTTTTATATCCAAATAAGCCAAACCGCGTGCATAATATTTAAATGAATCCTTTGGGGAAAGTTTAATAATTTTACTGTAATCAGCAAGGGCTTTTTTTATTTTACCTTGTTCTTTGTAAGCATCACCACGACGATGATAAGCTAATACAAAATTCGGCGCCTTATTTATGGCTTTAGTATAAAGTTCTATTTGTTTTTTAAGATCTTTCTCTCGTAATGCTTCCTGATAGTATTGCCTTGCGGTTGAAGCGCTGCAAGGCAATGCTAAGATAATAAGTAACAAGATAAAAGTTAAATGTTTCATTGCATTAATTGCCAAATTAAATATTGGCTTAAAATAAGAAGTATCCCTATTAAATAACCGATTATTAGGGTAATTTTAGCAAAAAGTTTTAAATTTAAAATAATTGCTACAAGTAAACTAAAACGAATTGAAAGCTTAGTAAAAAACTCCGCTTTATTTTTTACTTTTTTAAAGCTCTTTACCATGATGTTTTTAACTATAAACAATATTCCGCCCAAGCAAGCTATTATAAATACGCCCGCGATAGTTTTAGCAGTATATTTGCGAATGTTTTTATATAGATCCTCAAAAGTTCTTTTTATAGTTTCTACTAAACTATTTTGTTCTAAGTTATCTGCGAATTTATCAACTTTGCTTTCAATAGAGTTCTTAACTCTTAAAACAACTTTTTTAATACTATCCCCCAAAGAAGAAGAAACAGATAAAATTGTATGTAAAAGTGCCATTGCTATACCATAAAAAAGCCCTACAAAACCATAAACACCAAATATTAAAAAAGCAATTAACACTAAATACCACAAAGGATAAGCCATACCTAGAAAAAATTCTTTAAAAATAATATAACTGCCGGTTAATAATACACCCAATGACAATAAAATCCAAAATATCAACAAGAGCAAACTTTTTTTAATTAATTTTTGGAAAGTACTTACCAACACCTCCGCCACAGAATTATGATTTAATTGATGAGGTTTGCGTGAAATTACTTTTGTTGTTTGAATTGTTTGAATTTCTGTTTTGTTTTTTGATTTCTCAACCTTAACGGGTAAAATTTTTCTTTCTCCCCTCTTAACTCTTTCTTTCTTAATAATCTTTTTTTCTTTCTCTTCCATATACCCTCTTAATGTTTATGGCAACAACAGTCCCCGCAGCAAGTATGGTTTTGCCCTCTTATAGCAGTTGCCCTTTCTGATATTTTTACTAATTTCCCTGTTTTTTTATCAATTATATAAGTTCCCGTGTTTGACATATTACCACTTCCTGTGTCTCCAATAAAGTACTACAAAACAAACTGATAACACCGCAAGCCCCATAATAAGCCAAAATGCCTGCGGATGTTTTTGCATAGGTATCGCTACGTTCATGGAAAATGCACTAACTACAAACGTCGGTACCATTATCCAAATTGTAATAGTGTTTAATTTTTTGACGAGCAAGTTTAAGTTATTATTAACGATAGATGCCCGCGCATCCATCATGCTGGCCAAAATGTTTGAATAAATTTCAGCTTGTTTTTGGGATTGTGTATTTTCAACGATAATATCGTCAAGCATTTCTTTATTTTGCTCGCTTAAACCAATTCTGTTACTGAAGTTGCGCAATTTTTCAAACACAAAACCGTTTGCGGTAATTGCGCTTGTATAATAAACCAAACTCTTTTCCAAACTAAAAAGATTCAAGAGGTATTTAT
The DNA here is from genome assembly GCA_045644515.1 of Elusimicrobiaceae bacterium. Taxonomy (GTDB): domain Bacteria; phylum Elusimicrobiota; class Elusimicrobia; order Elusimicrobiales; family Elusimicrobiaceae; genus Proelusimicrobium. The sequence goes on from JAZRHA010000068.1 coordinate 3,825, forward strand.
TATCCATGGATTGTGTCATTTTATCTTCAATTTCTTCGGTAATCATATTTATTACGCGCAAATGTTCAAGGTAATGGGAAATTGCATTGTAAATAATTTTTAAAAATACTTCATCTAGGTCCGCTACAGTATTAAAACGCTTCCCGATAAATAAGGGTATTTCTTCCGGCAAAACTATAACAAGTTTATCTTTATATAAAAAGAGCCCCATTGATGCCACCCTAAAAACAAGTTGGTCTTTACCTGAATAATTGCGCGGACGGTTTAAAATCAGGGCGGTATGCTCAGGCTCTGTTTCAAGACGGGGTAACTCTTCCGGGTCCATAGCAGATGCTAAAGTGTGTTCATCAATTTTAAGAACATCAATTAAATATTTCTGCTCTTCTGCCGTCGGGTTTACAAAAAGCAAAATTCCAGCCTGTTCCGGCGCGAGGGAGTTTTCTTCCTCAATCTTATTATTTTTTATAATATATTTCTTAAGCATAAGCGCACCTGGTTATTTACTTAAATTAATATTTATACTCCACCTTAGTATTTTATATAATTTATAGAGCATTGTATACAAAAATTTTATCATTTTAAGAGGTCAAAATGTTGTATTCTAAAAAAAACAAATTAAAATTAGAACCTTTCTTCACGGCAAAAGATTTTTTAGAAGGTAAAAAAACTTTTTTTAAACTTCCTAAAACCGCAATTTTAATGCCTTGTGCAGATATGACAAATTTTCTAAAAGGCCATGTAAAAAAACATTATGACCTTTTTTCAAGTATGGATATTGTTAATGATAATGTGGCAGTAGTTCATAATTTTTCGCTCGGAGGACCTTTAGCCGTTTTTATAGCAGAGCAACTTGCCGAACTTGGTGTTGAAAATATTATCTTAATCGGTATCGCCGGCGGTATAGGTAAAGATTTAAATTTGCATCAAAGAGTACTTTGCACCGGTGCTTTCGCAGATGAAGGAACAAGCCGTCATTATGTAACTGAAACATTAATAAAACCATCCAAAATTTTAATGGAAAAACTGAAAGATTTAAGTGAAATTAAAGGCCACACTTGGACCATTGATGCAATGTTTTGCGAAACAAAACAAGAAGTTTTATTTTATGAAAAACAAGGCGCGCAAACTGTGGAAATGGAGGCGGCAGGTGTTTTTGCTTTTGCAAAAAAACGCGGGCTTAAAGCCGCCGCTGTTTTTGTAATAAGTGATTTACTCAATTCAACGAAATGGGATGCTATACCGGACCGTAAGAAAAGTACCAAAACTTTAGCAAAACTGATGTTTGATATTATCAATAAATTTTCTTAATTCAAAATTTATTTTTTTAATTCGCAAGTTTCAAGGATTTTCCAAAACTCTTCAACAGTTTGGATGCGGTCCTCTTCTTTTTGTGCAAGTGCTTTGATAAGCAAATCATCTAATTCTTTTGGATATCTTGGGTTTATTTTTGAGGGTTTAACAATTTCTTTGGTATTTAAATCATAGCCCTTAACGCCCCAAGGGACAACGCCTACTAAAGCCTCATATAAACAAACGCCCAAAGAGAATATGTCAGATTGTTTTGAAGTATACCCTCTTTGTTGTTCAGGGGACATATATGCCGGCGTTCCTACCACAGAATAACTTCCTTTATCTTTCTTTTCTTTAACTATTTTTTGCGCTACACCGAAATCCATGACTTTGGCCGGACCAAAATCTGAAATCATAATATTTCCGGGTTTTAAATCACAATGCACTATATCCATGGAATGCGCGTAGGCAAGCCCATCACATACGGAATGAAATATTTCTTTAATTTCTTTAAAGGGAATATAATTATCTATATCAAGGCGCGTTTCCAATGTTTGCCCTTCTACATACTCAAAAACCAAATATAAACTGGTAGTTGTTTCTATAACAGTATAAATTTCCACTATTGAAGGATGTCTTAACATCGCAACAGTACGCGCTTCAGATAAAAACTGTTCTCTAAATGCTCCATTTTTTAAAAGTTCCGGCCTTATACGCTTTATTGCTACTTTACGCTTTAAAGCGTTATCATACGCCTCATAAACTTTGCCCATTCCCCCCTCACCAATCAGGCGGACGAAATTATATTGTTCTTTAATATTATATTCCTTCAAACGGTGACCTTGGCTATCAACATACTCAGGTTTTCGATAACGAAAATATATAAAAATCAGAAAAATAATTGTGACTATTATCAAATATTTAACAAACCATTTTGGAAGGCCTTCCTCTTTCTTTTTTGAATCCCGTATATTTTGAGGTTTTACATAAATTTGGCTTTTCACTTGTTTTGCACGTTCAGACTTAGGATTTAGAGAAACAGCTATATCTATATCTTTTCTTGCTAAAGAAATTTTTTTATCTTTAAAATAGCAATTGGCACGTGTTATATAAGGTTCTACTGCCGAAGGAGCCATAAAAATTGCCTTGGAAGCATAATAAACAGCATTTTCACAATCGCCTAATTTTTCATAAGCTAAAGATTGAAAACTATATAAACGAACATCTATAAATCCTTCTTTAGTTAAAGCATCACAAAGGCTGATAACTTTATTATAATTTTCATTTTTTAGAGCTATTTCAATTTCAATTAGGCTGTTTTCCAATAAATCTAATTTTTGACGTTCACTAACCCCGGATACAGGAGCACTTTCAATATAAATACCATCCACAAACAAAGGGGGCTTTTGTGCAAAAGCAGCACAAAAAATAAAACAAAAAAATGCTGTCAAATAAAAAGTGTGGCGTTTTATGTTCATATAAATATGATATTATAAATATTTGCTAAACTCAAGTGTGAATGGCTATAAATCAAATAATTCAAGTTGCTTTGATTCCTCTTTTTTCGTAGTAACTTTTAAATTTTTAAGGCTAATATCTTGGAATAAATTATATATCTCCCCGTTTTTTAATTTGTGTTCTTTGCCGGAATCCATGGTTAAATTACAAATTTCATCTGCTTCGCTGTTACCCTTTCGCAGGGTATGCCCTAAAGTAACCGTTTTAAAATTTTTAACTAAAGTTTTAATTTCTTCCATCAAAATTTTTAAGTCCGGGTTTTTAATTTTATAAAGCCCGTTAAATTGTTTAACCAAAAGTTCGGAATCCGAAGTAATTTTTAGAATACTCCCACCGATATCAGCTGCTGAAGTTAAAGCAAGTTTTAGTGCATTATATTCTGCTTGATTATTAGTACATTTTGTAAAAAATAAACCTTGTTTAAGTAAAATTTTACCTTGTTCATTTTTTATTATGACACCGCTTGCACCAATACCTGGGTTCCCACGGCTGCCACCGTCAATATTTATTATTAAAACCATATTAATTATTCAAAAACTCCTTAATTTTTTTCCAGTCTGCCCTATCAGAACGTGCGATTAAAGTATATGATATTCCTTTATTTTT
>JAZRHA010000069.1:0-41302 GCA_045644515.1 Elusimicrobiaceae bacterium
AAATAAATATTGGTGTTTTAACACGTAATTTTGATATAAAAACACCTCTTTCCTTAAAAGCAAAAAGTGTAAATATAAGTGCAAAAAGAGTTAATAAAAATATCATTAATACTTGCCACAAAAAAGGTTTAAAAGTTTTAGTTTATACTGTTAATGATTTGCAGGTTTATCATAAATTAAAAGCTTGGAAAGTTGACGGAATTTTTAGTGATAATCCTGTTTTAACTTTACCTGGTTTTTTTGCAGTTGGCGGAACACTTTAAAATTTTTGCAATAAAAAACACCTATGCAAAAAAGTACACAGGTGTTTTTATTATTTTAAAAATTATTCATAAATAGTATCACTTTCAGCAGCTGCTTCAGCGGCCTCTTGTTCTGCTTTGAGGGCAGCTTCTTCTGCGGCGGCTATAGCTTGTTCTGTTACCATACCATCATCCGGGATACCTTCATAATCTTCCGGTTTAAATTTTTGTGGTTTTTTCCAAAGCCTTTGTGTTTCTTTGTAAGCATTAAGAGGATAACCATCGGACCAGACTTCATTATATTCATTATAAGAATAAGATTCTTTTCTGCCGGGGTAAACTTGGAAATAGTAGTCAGACTCCACTACAGTTTTTGCGCGTCTTTCTTTTTGCGCTTCTTCAGCAACAGCAGCCAGACGGTCGCCCTCGCTCATTGCTCGTTTATCATCAGCAGATCTTTTATCAGCATTATAAAAATCTGCATCAGTGTAATTTCTTGTTTCTAATTCAAGTTTTTTGTATTCTTTTTCAAAAGAGGTTGAATAACCTTCTTGTGAAATACAACCATTAATACAAAGTAAAGAAAAAAGTAAAACAATTAAAGAAAAAGTTTTTTTCATTTTATTTTCCTCTCGGCAGAAATAATAATATTTTCAAGCAAACACGCTAAAGTTACAGGGCCTACACCACCTGGCACAGGTGAAATAGGGCAGATTTCTTTTAAATTTTCAAAATCCATATCACCTACGCATTTGCCTTGTTCATTTACAACAGTTGCAACATCTATAAGTATTGTACCTTTTTTTGCAAAGTCTTTTTCAATTAAATTTATTTTGCCTGCTGCAGAAATTATAATATCGCTAGTTAAGGTTATTTCTTTTAAATTTTTTGTTTTACTGTGGCACAAGGTAACAACCGCATTTTTTGCAGTTAACATTTTTGCTAAAGGTGAGCCTACGGTATTGCTTCTGCCTATAACAGCAACTTTTGCTCCTTCTAAGTTTATTTTGTGATAATCAAGTAAACGCACAACAGCTTTTGGGCAACAAGGGATAAATGTTTGTAAATTTTCAATATCTTGCCAGGTTTTACACATAAATAAACGCCCCATACTGATTAGACCGGAACCGTCAATATCTTGCGCAGGGTTAATATTTGCGGCAATATCCAAACCATTAAGTTGCGGGGGTAAAGGCCTTGCAATTAAAAGAGCATCAACAACATTTGCTTTTTGAAACACCGCGTCAAGCAAAGTAAAAAGTTGTTTGGGCTTTGTTGTTTCTTCAAGCAAAACGATATCTGCATCTATTCCTATTTTACGGGCAGATTCAACTTCTTTGTTTAAATAATAAAAACCGGCCGCATCACCTTTCCAACCAAAGCCTACAAGGCTTGCGCGCCTTCCCATTTTTTTGTAAATATTGTATGCTCTTTCTTGTAAAGAGGCCTTAATTTGGTTTGCTAGGGTTTTTCCCTCAAGTATATTTGCCATATAGAAATTTTATAAAATTTAAAAAACTTTTGCCATATTAATGTATAAAATGTTAATATATATTATAGCGCAGTGTCGCAAATATAAAAAATTTTAAACAAAGAGGAATACTTATGGCAAGGAAACCATTTATTGCAGGTAACTGGAAAATGAATAATACTATTCAAGAAGGGGTAAATTTAGTTAATGCTCTTAAAGCGGCAAAAAATAAAAATAATGCCGATATTATGGTAGCACCTAGTTTTACAGCAATTAATGCCGTTGCTAATGCTTTAAAAGGTACTGGGTTTATTGTTGCTGCACAAGATTGTTATTTTGAAGAAAAGGGCGCTTTTACTTCCCAAGTTTCTCCTTCTCAAATTAAAGAAGCCGGTGCTACAGCGGTTATTTTAGGGCATAGCGAACGCCGCGCATTATTTGGGGATACAAATGAAATTTTAAATAAAAAAATTGCCGCAGCGTTAAGGCATAATTTGCAAGTTATTTATTGCGTCGGCGAAACATTAGCAGAACGCGAAGCCGGTAAAGTAGAGCAAGTCATAACCACTCAACTTAAAGAAGGTCTAAAAGGTTACAGCGCAGAAGATTTAAAAACTTTAGTTATTGCTTATGAACCTGTTTGGGCTATCGGTACGGGTAAAACCGCAACCCCGGAACAAGCGGAAGAAGTTCATGCTTTAATCAGGAAAGTTTTATCCCAAATGTTAGGTGCAGATTTTGCAAATAATATTCGCATTTTATATGGTGGAAGTGTTAAAGCTGAAAATGTCGATTCAATCATGGCTAAAGAAAATGTGGACGGTGTTCTGGTCGGCGGGCAAGCCTTGATTGCAGACAAATTTACCAGAATTATTGATTATGAATAATATAGCATCTTATATAGACCATACTTTACTTAAACCTGTTGCTACTAAAGCAGATATTTTAAAATTATGCGAAGAAGCAAAACAGTATCATTTTGCATCTGTTTGCGTAAATCCATGTTGGGTTTCCCTTTGCGCGGAAATTTTAAAAGACACAGGGGTTAATGTTTGCACGGTTATCGGTTTCCCTTTAGGGGCAAATACTTCGGAAATTAAAGCTGCGGAAGCCGCCCTTGCTATTAAGCAAGGTGCAAACGAAGTTGATATGGTTATAAATATCGGTGCCTTAAAAGAAGGTAATACAGATTATGTTTATAATGATATTTTGGCAGTACGTAAAGCAAGCGAGGGGAAAATTTTAAAAGTTATTATTGAAACATCTTATTTAACTGAGGAAGAAAAAAGAACAGTTTGCAAACTGGCAGCAAAAGCCGGTGCAGATTTTGTTAAGACTTCTACTGGGTTTTCTTCTTCCGGGGCAACAGTACAAGATGTTAAACTTATGAAGGAAGCGAGCGGCATAAAAGTTAAAGCATCCGGTGGTGTTCGTACGAAAGAAGATGCCTTAAATATGATAGAAGCCGGTGCCTCCCGTCTAGGGGCCAGTGCCGGGGTGAAAATAGTTTCTTAGTAATTAATGGGGAATAGAAATGATCAGCAATTATGATATAAGGGAAAATACTTTTACACGAAATTCCGTTTATATTCTTCTTTTAAAAGCGGACGAAAAAGGCCGTGAAGATGTTGAACGGGAAATTGCAGACCATTGTAAATTAATAGACGCAAAAGTTCCGGGTTTTAATTATGTTTTTGAACTATGTGATGTTACAGATAAAAATTCATTGGAAAAAATAAAAACCAGGATGGAAGTCCTTTCTTCTAGCGGAGTTGCGGAAACTTTTAATAATTCATATAGAACTTTAACTATAGATTTGGAATCTTCTAAATTAAAGAAGAGCCAACAAACAAAGAAGGACTTCGAAATAGAAAATGATGATCCACCGTCTATAAATCTTGCAAACACAGGTTTTCCTATTTCAATAGAACAAAAGGATGAAACATCTTTTAAAGATATTATAACCAGTAGCTCTTTAATTCCCGGAGAGGAGAAAAATATAGATATTGGAGAGTCTTCTTTAGAATTAGCCAAAACTTTTACAGATATTCATCCAAAATCAAAAGATGTTACATCAAATAAAGTACCCGGTATAGAACAAGAAAAAAGGGGGAAACTTTCTGTGCCTTCTGAAACAACAAACAATATTCAAACGGAAGTAGAGATGAGGAAAACAAAGCTGTTTGGAAATATTTTTGGTAAAATCAAAACAGTTATTCATCCTAAAAAAGATAAAAAGAATCAAACTCTTTTCTTTAAGAAAAAAGCAAATATTTCTAAAATAAATAATAAAAAAATAAAAACACCAAAACAAACAAATAATGATTTAGAACAAAAAATTTTTTCTCTTTACAAACAAGATGATTCTTTTCAAAATTTAGGCGAAGGGCTTATTAGTAAAAAGAATCTGTTGAAGGATAGCAATCCTCCTAGTAGTGTTGAACAAAAAAAAGAAGAAGCAGCAGACAATGCTGTTACTGCAAGAATACAGGTGGATGACATTTTTGCTGCAGAGACTGTTTGTGATTTTTACGAAGAAAATCAGGCAGAAGGAATTGCGCAAGATAGTGATAACGTTTTTGAGGAAAAGAAGACTCCTCTGGAAAGGTTAGAAGAACAAGTACCGGAGCATAAAACTATACAAGATGCTAATTCAACCAAGAGGGAAAGCTCAGTAAATATAAAAGTATCTTCAGATTCAAAAACATCTTTAGACACAAAAACATCCTCAAATTCAAAAGCATCTTCGGATACAAAAAAAATATCTTCTGAAAAAGTTGAAAAAGAAAACAAGGAGAAAACTTCACCAGAACAAATTTTTGCACAAGACAACTTGAAGGATAAACAAGAAATTTCTTGTCTAGAAAAAGAGGGAAAGAAAGATAAAGAAAAACCTGATATTAGTGAAACAAAAGGTCCAAAGAAGACAGAAATAACAAAGATAGATGCAGAGAGAACAAATAAAAAAACAGAAGAAGTAGAAGTAAAAGAAGAAAAACAGTATAGTAAATTTGATAATAAAGAGGTAAAAGAAAATATGAAAGAAGAAAAAAAAGAAATGTCAGCGGTTTCTAAAGTAAAGGCAAATAAGCAGCCTTCGAATAAAACGATAAATATTGGAAAAGGAGAAATGAGAAGAAATATGAAGATAGATCATACATTACATATTGCTACTCCTTCAAAAGATACTAAATATAGAAATTATCCGATAGAAATGCCTTTAGTTCCGACATATACATTTGCTAACATGGATATTTCTGCTATTCGTTTTGCTCATGCTATGGCTATGGCTACATTGGATGATTTAGGAAAAGGAAATAACCCTTTCTTACTGCAGGGTAACAGTGGTACAGGCAAAACCCATTTCTTGCATGCAATGGGTTATGAAATTTCTAAAAAGATACCTCAAGCTAAAATTTTATTTACAAACGGTGTTCGTTTTTCTAGGGGGGTACAATATTTATTAGAAAAAGGCCAAAAAGAAAAACTTGATAATTTTTTCAGTGAAGCAGAAGTTCTCATTATAGATGATGTCCACTTGACGGCTGTTAATGAGCATAATAGGGAATATATTTCTACAATTTTAAATGATTTTTTGAAAAACAAGAAACAAATCATTTTGTCATCCAAATATCCTCCTGAAAGTTTAAAGAGATTTGAAGAATTGGTTAATTTTAAATTTTCATTAGGAACGATTGCGGAATTAAAAGTTCCCGGAAAAGATCATTTTGAAAGGTTGACTAACAGAATTGTTACATCCTCGTTTTTGGATTTGACAGAAAAGCAAGTGCAAACTTTCTTTACACAAAAAAGCACATCATTAGGAGATGTCGCAAGGAATGTTAAAAGAGTAAAAGTTCTTTCCAGGCGTATAGAAAGTAGTGGTATTAAGAAATTGTCTTATGAAGAAATTTTACAACAAATGACTGCAGTTAATGGGGAAAATCCTGAAAGTGAAATTTCCAAGAAAGATTTTGAAGAAATAACTGCGTTAGAAAAGAATAAAGAGGGATCTTGGGGAAATTTTGGGTTCTTCTTTCCTGTCTCACAAATAGAAAAATTTCGTTGGGTTGCTTTTGCTGCACAAGAAGCAGCAAAAGAATTAGGCATTAAAGGTGGTTTCAATTATGCTTTAAAATCTGCCTATTCAACAGATCATATAATTTCTGCAGCTTTTAAAATAGCAAATATCTGTGATCTTAAGAATTTAAAAGGTGCAGTAATATTAGGGCCTTCATTCACTGAATGTAAAGAACCAATCCGGGATAATTTCTATGATATTTTAACACATATGTTGGAAGTAATGATGATTCGTTGTGGTACAATTAACTTCGAAGATATTAAGAAACCAAGTGCCTATATTAAAATGCTTGGAGATATTTTGAGATAAGGAGAATAAATGAAAAAGATTATTTTCTTGGTGGCTATTTGTGCCTTATTCAGTTCTTGTCAACGAATGAACATTGGTCCCAAAGGGGAAGGGGAATATGTTATGGCAAGTGCAGAAGTACCTTTTGTTGAAGGATCGGTCTCTTCTATGAAAGAAGAAGGATTGGTATTGGCTGAAAAAGCAGCCGTCGAAAAAGCAGCAAGAGTTTTTCTTTCTTCCAATAGTTTAATTGAGTATCCGGAAAAGGTAAAAACGGATATTCTAGATAATTACAAAAATTATATAAGGCGTTCTTATGTAAGTTCTTCTTATAGAAAGGGTGATCAATTTTTTGTTGAAGGGCGCGTAATGGTTCTGGTAAGCAATTTAGCTGCTAAAGTTAAGGAGATAGAAGACAGTGCCTATGTCCGAAAAACTAATATTTTAGTCGCTTCAAGAGAAATTATTAATGGTGAAGTATCTCTCAAACAATATTGCCGCCAAGGTATTTATAAAGCACTAAAAAATTTTCCGTATACTTTGCTAGAAGGCGGTTCTTTAAGTGAAAATAATTTAACAGATACAACCTCCTTTATAGATAAAGCTAAAAAAGAAGGTGCTCGTTTTGTTATTATTGCTGAGGCCGATGCTGCACCTCTTGAAAGCGCAGTTGCTTTAACCACAACTTTTAAACCTGTTCGTGCTAAAGTAAATTTAAAAGTTATGGCAACAAGTAATTATCAACTTATTGCCCAATCTGCAGAAAATGCTACTGGGTTAGATGCTGTTCAAAGTTTGGCAGAACAAAAAGCTTTAATGAACGCTTGCCAAACAGCAGCCGAACAAATAGAAGAAGATATAACACGGGCAATTAATTCTGCAAAAACTTTTAATTTTATTGTTACGAATGTTAATACTATTGAACGTTTGGAAAAACTTCAAAATATTATGCGTTCACAAAGAGATGTTGAAGATTTTGCTTTAATCAAATACAGAAACTCTACTGCTACTTTTTCAGTACAGGCAAAAGTTTCCACTGCAGAAGAATTCTCCGCTAAAATTTTGCGTAAAAACGTAGCTAATTTTACGGTGACAAACACTTCTGCCGATAGTATTACAATGGAATTTATTTAATGTTAGCAAGTGTGTTATCCTCAGCGATAAAAGCCTTAGAAGGTTTTATTGTCAAAGTAGAAGTTGACATCGCTGGGGGTGCGCCCACTTTTACAATAGTAGGCTTACCAGAACAAGAAGTTAAAGAAGCAAAAGATCGTGTTCAGGCTGCTATAAGAAACAGTGGTTTTGATTTCCCTTTAAGAAAGATTACAGTCAATTTAGTTCCTGCCGAAATAAAAAAAACAGGCACGCATTTTGATTTGCCTATTGCTTTAGGTATTTTAGCAGCAAGCGGCGAACTCAGTAATCAAGCACAAAACAAATTAAATGAAATGGTATTTATCGGCGAACTTGGTTTAAACGGTAAAGTTCATGCCTGCGCCGGTGTTTTACCAATGTTAATTTCTTTAAGAAAAACCGGCACCCAAAAAGCAGTTATTCCTTTAGCAAATAAAGAGGAAGGGGAATTTGCCGAAGTACCAAATTTCGGTGCAAGTTCTTTAAAAGAAGTTGTTAATTTACTTGAAGGCAAAATTTTATTTCATCAGGAATATGAGTCCCCAAAAGTTGAAGATAATTTAGGAGGTTTTGATTTAAAAGAAGATTTCTCAGAAGTCAAAGGCCAAGCTCTTGCAAAACGCGCTTTGGAAATTGCCGCTGCCGGCGGGCATAATGTTTTAATGATAGGTACGCCCGGCACCGGTAAAAGTATGCTAGCTAAACGCTTTTCAACAATTTTGCCGCCTTTAACAAAAGAAGAAATGCTTGAAATTTTACAAATTTATTCTGTTTGCAGAATGCTTGGTAAAGGTAAAAAAATTTTCCAACGTCCTTTTAGAGAACCGCATCATACAATTTCCAATATTGCTTTAATTGGCGGCGGTGCAAACCCAAAACCCGGTGAAGCAAGTTTGGCACATAACGGTATATTGTTTTTAGATGAATTTGCAGAATTTTCCCGTAACTCTCTGGAAGTTTTACGTGAACCTTTGGAAACTTTTAAAGTTACCATTGCCCGTGCAAAAGATACTTTAACATTTCCGGCAAAATTCACTTTAATTGCTGCAATGAACCCTTGCCCGTGCGGTTATCACGGCCATCCTGTAAAAACCTGTAATTGTACGCCGGTGCAAATTAGCAGATATAAATCAAAAGTTTCCGGGCCTTTGCTTGACAGAATAGATTTAACCGTTAATTTAAACCCTGTAAATTATAAAGATTGGCAAGCAAAAAGTGAGGGCGAAACCAGCGCACAAATACGTGAACGTGTAATCAAAGCCCGTAAAATTCAGGAAGAACGTTTTAAAAATTCCAAAACTACGGCTAATGCTTTTATGACGGTTTCAGAAATAAAAAAATATTGCCCTTTACCGGAAGGCGGTGGGGAAATACTTGAACTTGCCATGAAAAAGTTAGGCCTTTCAGCCAGAAGTTTAGATAAAATTTTAAAAACCGCCCGTACGATTGCAGACTTAGAAGGCAGCGCAAATATCAAAAAAGAGCATATCATAGAAGTTATGCAATACCGTCCTTTAGATAGGAAAGGAGTTAGTGATATTTAATGAAACCGGAAGAAAAGTTAGCCTTAATTAAAATAAATGCCTTTAACTATCTCAGAACAGATTGGCTTGAGAGATTGCTTGAAATTTTCGGTACCGGGCAAGATATTTTAAAACAAGATGCCAAAACTTTAAGTGAAGAAGGTAAAATTTCACTTGAAACTGCGGAATATTTTTTAAAATCAGCATTGGAATTAGATGCGGAAAAAGAAATAGAAAATACTGCCAAAGTCGGCGGGCACATTTATATTAAAGGGGAAGAAGGTTACCCCGAAGAATTTTTAAACATTAAAGAACCGCCGTTAGTTATTTATGTGCGTGGGGAGTTAAATACACATTTAGCGCCGACAGTTGCCATCGTGGGTACACGCAAAATTACGCCTTACGGCAGGCGTGCTGCCACAAAACTTGCCGGTGATTTAGCGGAGGCAGGTGTTATTATTGTTAGTGGTCTTGCACGGGGTATTGATAGTGTTGCCCACGCTGAAGCCGTAAAACGTAAAAAACCGACATGGGCTTTAATAGGTACAGGTATCGGCAGATGTTACCCTGCTGAAAATAAAGAACTTGCTTTGGGTATTATTGAAAACGGTGGTGCAATAATATCGGAATATCCTTTTATGACGGCACCTCTTGCCCAGCATTTTCCAAGAAGGAACCGCCTAATTGCGGCACTTTCCCGTGTTGCTTTGATTGTCGAGGGTGAAGTAAAATCAGGAGCTTTAATAACCGCTAAAATGGCTTTGGAACAAGGGCTTGATGTCTTTGCCGTTCCCGGTCCGATAGATTCCCCGACAAGCGGTGGCCCGAATAAACTTATCAAACAAGGTGCCGGTATTTGTTTGGATGCACGGGATATTATTGATGCCTTACCGGTTAATATAAAAAGCACTTTAAAGACACAAGAAATTTATAAAGAAAAAGAAGAAAGTTTAGATCTTTCCCCTGAAGAAGCTAAAATTATAGAGGCTATCGCAGAAGGGGAAAGTACAATAGATGAACTGTCCGTAAAATTAAATATGGATGTTCCGAGTTTATCAACCGTCTTATTTTCACTTGAAATAAGCGGTTATTTAAGATGTGAAGACGGCAAATATTCAAAAGCCAAAATTTAGATTTATTTAATTTAGAGGTGTGACATGACAGTACAAAAATCAACTACAGGCAAAGCACTTGTTATTGTGGAATCTCCCACAAAACAACGCACTATCAGCAAAATTTTAGGGCCAAACTATATTGTTAAAAGTTCCTTTGGGCATGTAAGAGATTTGCCCTCAAAAGAAATCGGTGTTGATGAGCAACACGATTTTAAACCTACTTATGTAGTAAGCGGAAAACCAAAAATTATTGCAGAATTAAAAGAGGCAGTTAAAAAAGCAAGTATTGTCTATCTTGCTACCGACCCTGACCGTGAAGGGGAGGCCATCGCATGGCATCTTGAACAACTTTTAAAACTTAAACCTGAAAACACACGCCGTATTTTCTTCCATGAGATTACCGATACAGCCATCAAAGAAAGTTTTGATAATGCCCGTTCCATAGACCATAATTTGGTCGATGCCCAACAAGCCCGCCGTGTTTTGGATAGGCTTGTTGGTTATAAAATCTCTCCGCTTTTATGGCGCAAAATTACCAGCGGTTTAAGTGCAGGGCGTGTACAATCTGTGGCGGTTCGTTTACTTGCAGAAAGGGCAAAAGAAATTGTCGATTTTAAAAGCAAAGTTTATTGGACTTTGCGCGCTAAACTTGAAAAGAAAGATACAAAACCTCAATTTTTTGCTCGTGTATTAAAATGGCGAGGTAAAAATGTTGAAAGCACAACAACCTATAAACTTTTTGCAGAAGATTATAAAGTAAAATCAACCGTTTTTGATACTAATGAAAGTTTAGCCGTCGTAAACGCCTGTTTACGCAAAGGGCCGATAACTGTTGAAAAAGTTGAAAAGAAAGAAGTAAAACAACATCCTAAACCACCTTTTATTACAAGCACTTTGCAACAGGATGCTTATAATAAACTTGGGTTTTCCCCTCAAAAAACAATGCAGACTGCACAATCTTTATATGAGGGTGTGGAAATTGCCGGTAAAAACGTGGGTTTAATTACTTATATGAGAACGGACTCTTTTAATGTTTCAAAACTCCTTCAAACGCAAACCAATAAATTTATTAAAGAAAAATACGGACCTGAGTTTGCGCCTGCAAAAGCACCTGTTTATAAAGGTAAAGTAAAAGGTGCGCAAGAAGCACATGAGGCTATTCACCCGACAGATGTTTTTAAAACACCTCAAAGCATAAAGAGTTCTTTAACCGCAGACCAATATAAACTCTACGAACTTATTTGGCTGCGCTTTGTTGCTTCACAAATGGCAGATGCAATTTTCAATACCGTAAGCATTGATATTTCCGCAGAAAGTAAAGAAAATTGCTTGCTCCGCGCAACAGGCAGAACGGTTAAATTTGAGGGTTATCTTTCAGTTTATAAAGATGAGGAATCTGAAGATAATGAAAAAGAAGATTCTACTTCCGCGCTTTTGCCGGTTTTGGAAGAAGGCGATACGCTTAATTTAATTGATATTGAAACCAAAGATCATAAAACCGCACCACCGCCAAACTATAATGAAGCAAGTTTGATTAAAACTTTGGAAAAACACGGTATCGGCCGCCCGTCAACTTATGCACCGACGATAAAAACAATTATGGATAGGAAGTATATTGAAAAACTTCCCAAAACAACAAAACTTACCGCAACCCCTTTAGGCATAAGAGTTACGGAACATTTAAAAGAATTTTTTAAAGATATTATGGACCTTTCTTATACCGCAGGTGTAGAAGAAAAACTTGATGATATCGCCGAAGGTAATAAAAAATGGGTAGCGGTTTTATCTGATTTTTATACAGGGTTTTCCCGTGATTTGAAAAATGCATCGCAAAATATGACATCTTCCACCCCTGTTCCGACAGATGAAAAATGCCCTATTTGCCAAAAACCTATGCTTTTAAAACATAGTCGTTACGGTGAATATTTGGCTTGCTCCGATTATCCTAAATGTAAGGGTAAAAAGAATTTAAATGCCACAACTTCCGCACCTGTTCAGCAAACAAATGAAGTTTGCGATAAATGCGGTGCGCCTATGGTTATAAGAACAGGCCGCCGCGGGCAATTTATGGCATGCTCTGCTTACCCTAAATGTAAAAACACTTATTCCATAGATGCAGAAGGCAAAAAGGTAGCAACAAAGCAGGCTTTAGATTCAGGTAAAAAATGCCCCAATTGCGGTAAAGCGATGTTGCTTCGCCACTCCGCACGCGGTGCGTTTTTAGGTTGTTCCGGATATCCGAAATGCAAAACAATAATTCAAGTTACCCCGGAAGAAATTAAAGAAATAGAAGCAAAAAATGCAACAGCAGATAAATAATTTTTTGCAGAGTTTGAAAGTGCGTAATATGTCCCCACATACCTTAAGGGCTTATACTAAGGATTTGGAGGCCGCACTTTCTTTCTTCTCAAAAAATGACTTAACGCAAATAAAAGATTTTAATATTAGGAATATTCGCTCTTATCTTGCGGCGGAAAACACAACGCAAATAAAACGCAACACCATGCTTCGCAAAATAAGTTCTTTAAGAAGTTTCGCAAAATTTTTGGAAACACGCGGCCTAATTAAATTAAACCCTTTTAAACTTTTTGATGCTCCAAAGCGTGAAAAACTACTTCCTAAATTTTTGACAGAGGAAGAGGCTTCAAATTTAATGGAAGCCCGCCCAAGCAAACTGCATGCTTTAAGAAACAAAGCCATTTTGGAACTTTTATACTCAAGCGGCCTTCGCCGCAGCGAACTAGTAAATTTAAATATTTGCGATATAAATTTTGAGCAAGGTTATGCTAAAGTTTTGGGTAAAGGTTCTAAGGAACGTATAGTGCCGATAACTGATATTGCACTTGATAGTATTCAAAATTACCTCGCAACACGCCCGCATTATTTAAGCACAGAGCCATTATTTTTAAGTAGTTATCAACGTCGTATAAGCGGGGAAGGTATAAGAAAAATTATTAGACAAAGTGCTATAAGCACGAAACTTGTTCGTCACATAACGCCGCATAGTTTAAGGCATAGTTTTGCTACACATTTGTTAAACAACGGTTGTGATTTAAAAACCCTGCAGGAAATGCTGGGCCACAAAAGTTTAAGTGCAACACAAGTTTATACGCATGTTTCGCTTGAACGGCTTAAGAAAGTATATAATCACAGCCATCCAAAAAGCAAAACAGGGGGGCAAATATGATTTCTTTTGGGATAGATATTGGTGGAACTTTTATAAAAATTGTTGCTATAGATAGAACCGGTAAAGTTTTAAAAAGCCAAAGATTTAAAACTCCTTGTTATTTATCTTCCATAAAATTCTTAAATTTTTTGGCAGACATAATAAACAATTGGAAGAAAGAATTACAAATAAAAAAAGCTATCATAGGTATAGGTATTGCCGGAGATACAGATAATAAGAAAGGGGTTTTGCGTTTTGCCCCAAATATTCCTTGGTCTAATTTTAAAATTGCTTCCGGCCTAAAGAAATTAACAGCGTGTAAATGTATTGTTTCAAATGATGCAAACATGGCAGCTTTCGGTGTTTATAAGAAGGAACTTAAAGGAAAATATAAAAATATTTTGGTTTTTACTATGGGTACCGGTATCGGCGGCGGCATAATTATTGACGGTAAATTATATCAGGGCGCAACAGGTACTGCAGGGGAATTTGGCCATATGAAAATAGGGGATACCAAAACCGGTAATATTTGCGGTTGCGGTGCACGCGGTTGCCTTGAAAGTTATATAGGTACAAATAATTTAAGGAAATTAGTTTTACAATCAGTTAAAGAAAATCCAAAAAGCAAACTTGCGAAATTGCTTGAAAAGGAACAATTTTCTGTTAAATTATTATCTGTTGCCGCACAGGAAAAAGATAAAAACGCCTTGTTAATTTGGGACTATTTCGGTTTTCATTTAGGATATGCCTTATCAAATTTAATTTTAATTTTTAATCCTGAGGTTATAGTTTTTAGCGGCGGTGTTTCAGGGGGGGCAAAGTATTTTATCCCTGCTTTATGCAAAGTGTTAAGAAAACAAAAAATACAAGAACCTTTTAAAAATATTAGATTGTTAGTTTCAAAAATAAAAGATATTGGTGCTTTAGGATCGGCATTATATGCTTTGAGTATGAGAAATGAAAAATAAATTTTTATTTTTAATATCTTTACTTTTATTTAATACTTTTGCTTTTTGCCAAAGTTCAAATTTGCCTGCGCCTGATAAAAAAGATTTTATATTTTTTACGGCCGACGAAGTAAGTTATGATGAAGTTAATGGATCTGCTGAGTTAAGAGGCAATGTCAGAATTAATATTAATAAAGGAGATGATCAATATACTGTTTTAGGTGAGGAATTCACTATAAATCCTAAAGATGAAAAAATCACATCTTCTTCCCCGGTAACAATTCAAAACAATCAAGGAACTTTTACTTTACAAAAATTTGAGTATAACAGCAAAGATAAAGAAATTGTTATGAATAATTTTCAGGCACAATATGGGCCAATGCGCATAATTTCCGCGGAACAATTTACCGGACAGGAAACTGAATATAATTTGAAAAAAGCGGTTTTAACTTGTTGTGATAAAGAAGCTCCGCATTATACCATGACAATAGGTAGTGCTAAATTAAAACCGGAAGTCAGTATTTCCGGTACAAATGCGGTTGCACGCCTAGGCAAAGTTCCTGTTTTGTATTTACCTTATTTCTACCGTTCTTTAAATAAAGATCATTTATTTACTACTTATCTGGATTTTGGACAAAGTAAAAATACCGGGCTTGGAATTTTAACTTCAACAGTTTATTCTAAAGGTAATTTTGCTGTTACTGGTAATCTTGACTATTATACAAAAGCAGGTATTGGTTACGGTTTAATTTTAGGATATGATGATCCTTCAAAGTTTCGCGGAAATATTCAAGCTTACACAATTAAAGATAAAGTTATGGATATGCAACGTTGGGGTATAAACGGTGGTTTTTGGTGGGAAATGTATGACAGTTCTAATTCTTTGAATGACGAAGATGGGGCAATTTATTTCGCCCAATTAAAAACCCGTACAGTTTCAGATCCCGATTTTAACAATGACTTTTTTAGGAATAATCCTTATGTCATTTCACCTGACAAATTAACACAAACTTCTTTAGTCCGTCAAAGCCGTACAAGCAATTTCCGCATAAGTTATTATGATATCAGCCAGCTAGACGAAGCAACAAAAATTTTTCATAATTATAAAACAGATTTGCCTGAAATTGCTTGGACTTTTACCCCTTTTGTTTTACCCAAAACAGGTGGTATTGTTAATAATTTCAATTTGTCTTTTAATAACACCAAGTTTGATGAAAGGCCTGAAGATAATAATGATTTTTTGCAGTATTTTAAGGCAAATTGGAAAAGTTCAAAAAGTTTTCGTTTACACCGTAATTTAACTTTAACCCCGAGCGTTTTCTATAACCAAGAAATAGCTTTTAAAGATCCTGTTTCACATGAAAAGGATAATTATGTAGGAAGATATGGTACAGAAGTTAATTTAAGGACAAACCTTCCAACAGGTGCTTTAGATTTTGGTTATCGTTATAAACATCGTACCACTGATAAAGTTTTGGTTATTGATGAATATCAAAATATTTTTAATCGTGAAGAACAAAATGCTTTCTATCTTCAAAATTATTATATGCCTACGAATAATTTGTATTTTAAGGTAGCAAGCGGGATAAGCATTAATAATGATAATAGTTCTTGGAAATTAAATGACAGGTTAGAACCTTTACTTGCTGAAGTCGGTTATTTCAATCAACAAACAGGAACGAATTTCTTCTTGCAAAATTTATATGATTTTGAGGTCGGAAACCAAGCTTTTGTAATTAATACAACTTTTCATGATCCGCGCGATCCGGAAAACAAATATATAACTTTAGGTGTAACAAATTATAAAACCACCCGTCACAGTTTTTTGTTTACAACCAAATTTGCACTTGCCCCTAAAAACAGTACATGGCATGCCAATATGGGTGTAGATTTTGAAATAAAAGATTCTTCCGTTCGCAGTTATTCAAAGCATATTTTAGTTTATAAAGATTTCCATGATTTTAATGTAATGTTAGGCGTTAGGGATAGAAGTCATAACCTTTCTTTCCATTTCGCAGTAAATGTTTTGTGTGGTGGTAAAGGTAAAGAAACCCCTGCCCAACAACGCATAAACCAATATTGGTACCCTTGGCAGCAAGGTTATACGGACGCCAGTCCTAATTTCTAGAGGTGCATTATGATGGCAAAAGCAAAAGTCCCTTACGGGCGTATAGAAGTTGTTTGCGGTTGTATGTTTTCCGGCAAAAGTACAGAACTTATCAGGCGCATTGAAGTTGCACAACACGCCGGTCAAAAAGTGCAAGTTTTTAATTCTACTTTAGACAAACGTTATGCCCGCAAAGGTATTGCCACTCACGACTTAGTTAAAATGGATGCAACAACTGTTACAAAAGCTGAAGAGATTCTAGACTTAGTTGAAAAAAACACAGAAGTTATTGCAATAGATGAAGTCAATTTTTTTACTGAAGATATTGTTAATGTCACCCAAACTTTAGCCAAACAAGGTAAACGTGTAATTTGCTGTGGGCTTGATATGGATTATCAAGGTGTGCCTTTTGGAAGTACCGCAAAACTTTTGGCAGTTGCAGATAGTGTATTGAAACTTTCTGCCCGTTGTGTAATTTGTGGCAAACCCGCACGCCGAACACAAAGAACAGCAAAAGTTAAGAGCCGTATATATGTAGGTGGTGCTGACGATTATGAAGCCCGCTGCGCCGACTGCCACGAGCCAAATATATAGTTTATTTCCCAAAGCAAATACCGTCGTGGGCTTTGGTGATTTTTACTTTTATTAAAGTGTTTTTTGGAGTATCTAAAAGTACTAAAACTTTTTGGAAATTTGCAGCAGTAGCAATTTGAAATTTGCCGTCTTTGGTTAAATCTTCCACTAAGATTTCTTGAGTTGTATTTATTAATTTTTCTGCGGCATTTTTGCGCAAAATTAAATCTTCTTCACGCAAAACATCTGCGCGGCGTTTAATTTTTTTTGTGTCAATTTGCGGCAGTTTTGCCGCCGTAGTCATGGGCCGCGGTGAATAACTAAAAACATGTAATCCAGCAAAACCGATTTTACGAACTAGTGCAATAGAATTTTTGAAATCTTCCAAACTTTCTGTTGGGAAACCTGCAATAATATCGGTATAAATAAAAATGTCTTTTATTTTTTGGCGTATTTCTTGTACACGTTTTTCAAAATCTTCGGCGGTATAATGGCGGTGCATATCTTTTAAAACTTTGCTTGATCCGCTTTGCAAAGGTAAGTGTAAATAATTGCAAAATTTATTCCCTGCTTTTGAAACAACTTCTAAAAGTTCATTAGTTACCGTCGGCAGTTCTATGGAAGAAAAGCGTACGCGAAAGCCCCCCGGAAGTGCAAAAATTTCTTTCACCAAAGCAGCCAAATTTGTT
The DNA here is from genome assembly GCA_045644515.1 of Elusimicrobiaceae bacterium. GTDB lineage: Bacteria > Elusimicrobiota > Elusimicrobia > Elusimicrobiales > Elusimicrobiaceae > Proelusimicrobium. Next base: position 17,337 of record JAZRHA010000069.1, read on the forward strand.
TTTGTTTCTGTGTCAAAATAATTGCCTATGTTTATGCCCGTTAAAACAATTTCTTTATAACCTGCAGCAATTAAATTTTTAATTTCTTTAAGCACAATATCTTTTGGTTTTGAAGTTTTTATCGGGCGCGTAAAAGGCACAATGCAGTAAGTACAAAAATTTGTGCACCCGTCTTGAATTTTAACAAAAGCACGTGTTTTGCCAAAATGTTCTTTAACAGTCCAATCAATATTTTGTTTAAATAATTCTTGGGGCAAATTTTCCTTTTGTACAATTTCCGCTTGTTTAACTTTTTCTAAAATTTCTTTAGCACCATGCCTTGCAAAACAACCTGTTAAAATTAATTGTGCATTAGGGTTTTTGCGTTTTATTAAATTAGCTTCTTTTAAAGCATCTTTATCGGCTTTACGTGTTACAGAACAAGTATTTATCAAACAAATATCAGCATCTTGAGGAGTATTTGTTATGGAATGCCCACGGCGTATAAATTCTTCAAGCAAAGCCTCGCTTTCTACTTGGTTTACACGGCAACCGAAAGTTTTTATATAAATTTTCATAAATTAGCTAAAGCCCATACTGCGCATACTGCGGCAGTTTGTGCACGCAAAATATTCGCGCCAAGTGTTACAGGTTTTACACCGAAACTTTTTGCAAGGGTAATTTCTTTTTCCGCATATCCGCCTTCTGGGCCGATAAAAATGGCGATATTTTTCCCTGTAGTTATTTGTTCAGTTATATGTGTTTTTTGTTCATCTTCATAACAAATTAAAGCAGGTGTCTTTAAATTTTTTAAAGCATCTTCAAAAGTAAGCGGCGGCAAAATTTGCGGTATTTTTGCAATCTCACATTGCTTGGCAGAGGCTAAAACAAGTTGTTGCCAACGCTCTTTTTTTGTATCCCATTTCTTTAATAAAGTTTGATCACAAAATTTACTAAAAACCGGGCAAAAAGTGCTTGCGCCGGCTTGCGTGCAAAGGTCCAAAAGATCCTCTGTTGCCGGGCGGGAAATAGCACTAAAGTAAAGTGTAATATTTCTTTTAATAGGGCGGCTTGGAATAGTTTTAATTATTTCCCCGCCTTGCGCACTTGTTAAACGAGCAAGATATTTATTTCCGCACCCATCAAAAATTTTTATTTCTTGGCCGGTAGTGTAGCGCGCCACTTTTAAGTGGTGTGCTTCTTCTTTAGATAAAGTGAAATTGTTGCCGTTTATGTCGGCTAAATACTGTGGCATATATAAATTTTACCAAAAAAACACCCGTGGTGTTTTCCCACGGGTATTTTAAAATTTTAATTTTATTTTACACCGTGCATCCAATGCTTAATAGGTTTAATTAAAACCAAGAGTATTAAAGATGCAACTATCGGCGTAATTACCGGCCAGGTAAAGAATTGCGTTAAATTATCTTTATCTAAGAATCCGGAATATTTCCCGGCAAGCCAACCGGCAGCGGAGTTTGCCAAAAACCAAATACCCATAAATAGAGAAATAAATTTTGCCGGGGAAAGTTTTGTTACCATTGAAAGCCCAACCGGTGATAAACAAAGTTCGCCCATCGTAAACATAAAATATGCACCGATAATCCAAAGCATGCCGAATTTATCTTTGCAAACTATTGATGCCGTCAAAAGTAAAGCATAACCAAGTGCAATTAACCAAAATGCAAGCACAAATTTTGCCGGTATGCTCAAGTCCTTATTTTTTTTACCAAGCGTTACCCAAAGTTTAGAAAACACCGGCGCAAACAACATAATAAATAATGGATTTACCGATTGGAACCATGCGGTCGGTATTTCAAAAGTGTTACCAAAGATGTGAATAATTCTGTCAACATTATGTTCGGCGATTAAGTTAAGTGCAGCACCCTTTTGTTCAAAAATTGCCCAAAAGAAAACGGAGAAAAACGCCATTATAAAAATAACCGCAATTCTTTGTTTTTCATCTTTAGTTAAAGGTTTATTTTCGGTTTTAACTTTTTCCTTCTTTTCATAATGTTTTGGGGAAAGTCCTTTACCTTGCAAATATTTATTTTGGCCCCAAAGGAAAGTTATTAAGCCGATAACCATACCTATTGCCGCTGAACCGAAGCCCCAACCCCAACCGAAATTATGTGCAAGTGTTCCTGCAATTAAACCTGCTAAAAATGAACCTAAATTTATGCCCATATAAAAAATGGTAAAACCGCTGTCACGGCGTGGGTCATTTTTCTCATAAAGATCGCCGACAATGCTTGAAATATTAGGCTTAAAAAACCCGTTACCTATAACGATAAAAGCCATAGCCCAAAATACCCAAGTCATATTACCGCGGCCCATGCAAAGTTGCCCAAGCGCGATACAAATTGCACCGATAATTATTGCCGCACGTTTGCCGATCCACTTATCAGCGATATATCCGCCAAAAAGTGGGGAAAGAAAAATCAAACTCATCAATGTTCCGAAATGGCCGCTTGCTTCTTTAGTACTTAGTAAGAGTTCTTTTGTTAAATACAAAATAAATAAGGCTTTTAAAGAATAAAAACTAAATCTTTCCCACATTTCCGTTGCGAAGAGTAAATATAAACCGGCCGGTTGCTTTTGTTTGGTAGTAACTTCTGTCATAAGACCTCCAATAAAATACTTTTTAATTTTAGCATAAAATTTGTAAAAAGGGCAAGCAGCATTCTAAATAATTTCATATAATGTATATATGAATAAATTTAAAACTTTAACCCTTTTTATATTATTAACGCCTTGTGTTTTTGCACAAACGCTTGGTGGCAGTTCTACCCAAAAACCTTTAAATACAGGCACTTTTGGTAATAAATCTGTTGATTTTACCTCGGGCAATTATGTGGATCCGGAAAAAGAAAACGGGGGATCAAACAATAGTTCCCAAACTCTGTCCGAGGATGGCCCATGGCTTATTTGTGAATTAAAAACGCAAGGCCTTGTAAACATAAACAGGAAAACAGTTCTAAAAAATATTTCGGCAAAAACCAATACTTTTTATGCTTTATCGTCTATTCAAGAAGACAAAAATAATTTAATTACTCTTGGTAATTTTGAAAATGTGGAAATTGATATTAGCCCTCTTTCCACTAAAGCAAAAAATAAAGGAGATAAAAAAGACAAAGAACTTTATCCTTGTCACTCCTTAACTGTCATATTGGAAGAAAAGCCTATTTTGGAAAAGATTTATTATGAAGGCCGTAAAGAAATTGCCAAAAGTTCCATACAAAAAGCAATGATGTCAAAAATTAAGGATCCTTTCAGTGAATCTAAACTTCTTGCGGATATGGATAAAATTAAAGAACTTTATGCGGAAAAAGGTTTTTTAAATGCACAAGCAAGTTATACTTTTGAAATTGATAAAGAAAAAAATATAGCCCTTGTTACTCTTAAAATTGACGAAGGTCAAAGAACTCGTGTTAAAGAGGTAAACGTTGAAGGATTAAATAAGATTCCTCTTAAAAAATTTATTAAAAAATTGAAAAACCGACCAGGAAAAGTTTACAAAGTTCAAAATGTACCTGTAGATAATTATAAGGTCACTAATTTTGCCAGGAATGAAGGTTATTATGAATTTAAAATTGAAAATTATGTTCCTAACTTTAGTGATGATTATAGCGAAGTCACTTTAAATTATACTGTACAAGAAGGTGCAAAAGTCTATTTCGGTGAAACAACCATTAACGGTAATACGGTATTAACCGAAAAGGAAATTGATAAAAGTATTTATTATGCAAAAGGTAAACTTTATAATCAGCAACAATTTGACGGCACAGTCCGCGCTTTGCAGGAGCAATATGCAAATAAAGGTTATTTAAGGGCTGAAGTTGTTCCTCAAAAAAACGTAGATGAAACGAATAATACTTTAAATATAAATTTCCAGGTACAACAAAATAATATTGTTTATGTCGACCATATTGATATAACTGGGGAGGGGGATACACCAAAATATATTTTTGCGCGTGAAGTTCCTTTTAAAGAGGGTTCAATTTTCAATTATTCCAAAGTACAACGCGGGCAAAATAAACTCATGAACCTTGGTTTTTTGAATGATGCCCAAATTGATATTACACCCACAAATGACATAAACAAAGTTGACGTCGGCTATAATATTGTAGAAGGCCGCCCCGGTATGTTCACTGCCGGTATTGCAATGTCTTCCCTTGACGGCTTATACGGTGATGTTTCTATCAGCCACATGAATTTATTTCATCGCGCACAACATTTAACTGCACGTGCAATGTTTGGTAAACGTGTTTTAGATTACACGGTAAGTTGGTATACTCCTTGGGTTTTTGACAGGCCGGTAGGGTTTGGTATAGATGCCTTTGATACAAGAAGGTACCGCCCTTATATGGATACTTATTCCGCCTATACCGAAAAGAGAAGAGGTTTCCGTTTAAACGTTAATCCCCGTTTTAATGATGATGTTTATGGTTTAAACTTTTCCTATTCTTTAGAAGGAATAAAAATTTATGATATTGATTCGGCATACAGTGGTCAAGAAGATAATGGTTTGGTTGAAGGAAGATCCACCCAATCTACTTTCGGTGTAACTGTGGCAAGGGATACGCGGGATAGTATTTTTGACCCTACGGAAGGTTCCAAAAATTCTATAAATTTTGAATTGACTGGCGGTCCTTTTATGGGTAATGTAGATCTTTACCGAGTTAATTTAAAATCTGCTTACAATTTTACTTTGTTAAATATCGGTAAAGATTATCCGATAGTTCTTATGATAGGCCAAAGGGCAGGTTCGGTAAAAGCTTATGGCAGAACACATATTGTACCGGCCTATGAAAGAATATTTTTAGGTGGTGCAGATACCGTTAGAGGTTATGAAACAACAGGCCAAATAGGCCCGGAAACAGGCGGTGAAATTTATTATATCGGTAATATTGAATTAAAATTCCCGATAGCACGTGAAGGCCGCCGTACTATGGCGCAATTTGCAGCATTTTTTGATATAGGTAACTCCTGGAAAAATCTTAATGATGTTCGCTTTAAGACAGGTAGCGATGTCGGTGATTTTAAAATGGGTGTTGGGTTCGGTTTAAGGATTGTTACGCCGTCGCTTCCCATACGTTTAGATTGGGGTTATGGTTTAAATCATAAGTCAGGGGAGAAACGCGGTTATATATATTTCTCTATGGCAAATTTATTTTAGCAAAATATGAAGATTAAACTATCAACTTTTTTACTGTTACTTAGCCTTGTAACATTTTTGAATGCACAAGAAAAGGTTGATATTGCCGAACTGGAAAAAGAAATTGCCGCAGAAGAAGCTTCCCAAACACAACAAGCTTTAAATAATTTACCTGGTACAAGCCAAATTCCTCTTGAAAAATATGACACTACTGCTGTAGTAGAAGTGCCCGTAATGAACCCATCGCAAGATGAAAAAGCCGGTAATTTTGATCCTATTTTAAGCCAACAAGCGCCCGAAGGCAGCCAAGATTTTAATGCTTCGCAAGGTACTTTACCTAATGTTCAAGATCCGCAAGCAGCAGCCCTTCAAACACCTGAAGCAAATGCTCTTGCCCCAAACGCAAAACCTGAAGAAGCGAAACAGCAATTTGGATTTAAATTAAACGGTGAAGAAAAATCTGCCCCAAAAAAGGATGAAGGTGCTTTGGCCGTTTACATAAATATGGAGGAAGTTTTTAATAATAATCCTTGGACTATTGAAGCCCGCAAAACTATGCGCCTTGAACTTGAGGCGAAACAGCTTGAATATGCGCAACTTCAAGACCAAGTTAAAAGTTTAAAAGAAAAACTTAATAATTTGCGAACCGAATTAAAAAATGCACAGCCTTTTTACGAAGAACTGGAATATATTCCCCCTACGGAGGATACAACTTTCCCACGAATAAAACCAAACAATTTAAAACATATTTTGCAAGATCTTTTGTTTTCTTCTTCCCAAACAATGCAAGAAGTTCTTACACCGCAAAAACAAATAAATTCTATAAAAGAACAAATAAGAACAACAAAGCAAGCTATAATAGAAAAAGAAACTTTTTTACTTAACTTTAAAGCACTTTCAAAGGAAGAAGTAAATTCTCGCCAAGATTATATTGTTGGTGAAATTTTAAAAGAAATTTATAGCGGGCTTAAGGAATATTCTTCTACAAGAAATATCGGGGTAGTGGTAGATAAAAACAATTTGCTTTACGGTAAACCTATAAATGTTACCGAAGAATTTATAAAGTGGATGAAGAATTATCATAACAAATACAAAAAGCAGTCAGGAGGCAAGAAATGAGTTTAACCTTAAAAGAAATGGCACAAGTTTCAGGTGCAGAACTTGTGGGGGATGAATCTTTTAAACCCACTTGTTTGTGTGGTTTAGATAAAGTAATTTCAGGCGGTATTGCCTATGCGGCGGAACTTCGTGATGCTAATGCCGAAGCAAATAAAGACCTTGGTGCTTTAATTGTCCCTACAAAAATTAAAGGACAAGAAATTGCTTATAAAGGCAATATTTTATATGCAAATCATCCTGAGTGGGCTTTCACTTTAATAATGCGTGCAACAACAACTTTAAATAAAAATATCAAAAGGGAAATTCATAAAACTGCAGTAGTAGCCGAAACAGCAAAAATCGGCGCAAATGTTGCCATAGGTGCTTTAAGTGTTGTTGAAGACGGCGCCGAAATCGGCGAAGGTACAATAATTTACCCGCAAGTTTATGTGGGGCGTGATGTAAAAATCGGCAAAAATTGTATTATTTATCCGAAAGTTGCTATCCGCGAAGAATGTGTATTAAAAGACTATGTTATTTTACAACCCGGTGCGGTTATCGGCTCTGATGGTTTTGGTTATGTCTTTATAAATAAACACGAAAAGATTCCGCAAATCGGTAAAGTTATTTTGCAAGATGATGTTGAGATCGGTGCAAATACTACAATTGACCGCGCAAAGATGAATGAAACAGTTATTGGTGCAAATACAAAAATTGATAATTTGGTACAAATCGGGCATAATGTAAAAATTGGTATGTCCAGTATTTTGGTTTCGCAAGTCGGTGTTGCAGGTTCCGCGGAAATTGGCAACGGTGTAATTATTGCCGGGCAAGCAGGTGTTTCAGGCCACTTGAAAGTTGGTGACAGGGCAGTTATCGGCCCTCAAGCAGGCATAATTTCCGGGCTTGAAGCAGGCTCAAAAGTTATGGGTTCACCTGCAATGTCTTATTCAGATTTCATGCGTTTGCAAGTCATTCTTAAAAAGTTGCCGGAATTTTATAAAGAAATTCAGGCTTTGAGAAAAAAATATAATATTTAGAGGTATTATGAACAGATTTACAGTAGCAAGCGAAGTAACTTTAAGCGGAATTGGTTTGCATACCGGTAAAAACAGCACTATCACTTTAAAACCAAGTAAGCAAGGGTATATTTCTTTTTTAAGAAAAGATATAAAAGATGCCGAGCCTATCAAGGCACATATTTCCAGCATCAAATCAACTATGCGCGGTACAAATATGGCCAGCAGTAATGCAAGCGTGCATACAGTTGAACATCTTTTAAGCGCGTGTGCCGCACTTGGTATTACTGATTTGCTTGTTGAAATGGACGGCCCCGAACCACCTTTGACCGACGGTTCATCTTTAGTTTTTGCCGAACATATTTTTAAAGCAGGTCTTAAAGATTTGGGCCTTCCTGCCAAAGTTTTAAATATAAATAAAGAAGTAAAGTATGAAGAAAAAAATATGTCTTACACAGCTAAATCGGCTGATAAATTAACTTTTACTTTTATTTATTTGCGTAATCATCCTTTAGTAAATCATCAGGAATATACTTTTGAAATGTCTAAAGACGGTTATATCAAAGAAATTGCCCCATCCCGTACTTTTGGGTTTGAGGAAGAACTTGCATTTTTAAAAGCAAACGGCCTTGCGCTTGGCGGAGATCCGCAAAATTGTGTGGTAATTTTTAAAGATAAATTTTCCACTCCTTTGCGTTTCCCCGATGAACAAGTTCGCCATAAAATTCTTGATTTAATCGGTGACTTATCTTTGACAGGTTATGTACTCGGCCCAATGCATATAACATGTTCTTGTGGTGGGCATACCGGCAATACAAATTTTGCTAAAATATTATTACAAAATATCTAGGAGATTTTATGATAAACCCCAATATCCACCCCACGGCTATAATTGATCCAAATGCCAAAATAGGCGAGGGCACCATAGTCGGCCCATTTACTATTATCGGGAAAGGTGTTACGATAGGTAAAAATAATAAAATCGGCCCAAGTTGTGTTATTGAAAATACTGATATGGGCGATGAAAACGAATTAATAGGTCATTGTTTTATCGGCGTAAAACCGCAAGATTTATCATATAAAGACGGTTTTGAAAGCCGTGTTCAAATCGGCAATAAAAATAAAATACGTGAGTGCGTAACAATCCACCGTTCCACAAAATTAGAACAACCCACAGTTGTTGGTGACAGTTGCCTTTTAATGGCAAATTCACATGTCGCGCATGATTGTATTTTAGGCAATAATATTATTTTGGCTAATTGTTGCGGAGTAGCAGGGCATGTTCGTATTGCGGACCATGCAATATTATCCGGTTTAACAGGTGTGCATCAGTTTGTTCGTATTGGCCGCCTTGCTATGCTTTCCGGTTTAAGCGGTCTTGTTTTAGATCTTCCGCCTTTTTGTTATGCAACAGGTACACGCGGCAAATTAGCGGGGTTAAATTTAGTCGGCCTTAAACGCGCCGGCTTTAGTGCTGAAACTGTTAGAGCAATCAAAAAAGCATATATGGAATTATTTTTATCCCCCAGAACATTAAAGGAAAGCATTGAACTTTTACGTTCAAAACCACAAGTTCCCGAAGTTATGGAAATGATAGAGTTTTGTGAAAAAACAGAACGTGGTTTAACCACACCGCGCAAAAAAACAAATAAAACGGAAGAAGATGATGAGTAAAACACTTGGCATAATTGCAGGCGAAGGTAAATATCCTATTTTAACTGCCAAAGGTGCAGCGGAAGAGGGGTGGAATGTTGTTGTTGCCTGCGTTAAAGGTAATGCTAATGAAAGTGATTTTAAGCCCTATGCAAAAACAGTAAACACTTTAAAAATAGGCCAACTTACCAAGTGTATAGAATTTTTTAAGCAAAACGGTGTAACACATGTTATTATGGCCGGGCGTGTTAAACATATAAATATTTTCTCACTTATGCCCGATATGCGCATGGCTAAAGTTTTAGCTACACTCCGCGACAAACGTGCCGAGAGTTTGCTTAAAGCAGCAATAGAGGAATTTAAAAAAGATGATATTGAGGTTTTGTCATCTGTTGCTTTTTTAAAAAATTGTACAGTTAATGCCGGTGTTTTGACGGCACGCATACCAAATAAAGAAGAAAAAGCAAATATAGATTTAGGTCTTAAAATAGCGCATACTTTGGCTGATTTAGATGTTGGTTTAACAGTCGTTTTAAGTGATAAAGCAGTATTGGCTGTTGAAGCAATGGAAGGAACTGACGAATGTATTAAACGCGGCGGCGAAATTTATAAAGCAGCAAAAAGTAAAGAAAAGAAACCGCTGGTAATTGTTAAAGTCGCACGCCCTAAACAAGATGACAGGTTTGATTTACCTGTTATCGGTAAAGGTACAATTAAGACAATGATAAAAGCCGGTGCAAACACACTTGCTATTGAAGCAAATAAGACAATAATTTTGAATTTAGAAGACGTTATTGCGCTTGCTGATAAAAATAATATTTCTATTATTGCTTTATAGTTGTAATTTTTTAAATAAAAAGGCCTTTTGTTTTTCAAAAGGCCTTTTTTTCTTTGCTAGTAAGATTAATTATGTGCCTCTATTACAACAGTTCCAACGCTTTGCGGGTTTTGTTCAGTTTTAATATGCATAAATATTTTACCCATGTCACTGTTTGCTTTGAATTTTCTGTTTTCCCTTTTAAGCATTGCTTGACAATGTTTATCTAATACTAAATTAGGATCAGTTTTTAAAACAATATATTTTTCTGCATAATGTAAAGGTGAATTTTTAGGCTCTTGTTCTTCAATATAACTTTCAAGTTCGTCTTTAAATTCAACCGCACTTTTTATTAGGCGTTTTAGTTCTGTTTTTGTAGGTTGAGCGCCTTCGGTATATCCTGTATAATGTACAGTAATATTTTTACCATTATGCATATGTTCCATGATGCATGCCTCCCAAAAGAAGCCCTCTTCCAAAAAATATTCAACCCTATCTTCAAACATTTTTAGAGATTTATCTTCTTTTCCGTTTAGAACTTGGCTGAAAGACAAACGGCAAGCATTAATTATTTGTGCTGTTTGCGGCGTGGAAGTATTATTTTGCGCACCTATAAAAGTTGCAGCAAAACAAACTATCACGGCAACAGTAATGAACATTACTAGTTTTTTCATTTTTACCCCCTATATAACCCTTTTAGGTTATTTAAAAATTTTACTAAAAACAAACAAAAAAAGCAATAAAAACCCTCGTTTTATACGGGGGTTAAAATTAAATTTAGATTCTAATTAATTTTTTGTCTTTTTTGATACCAGAAGGAAACAAATATTAATATTATTGCTAATGCAAATGAACCTAAAATACGGTACAATAGTTCCAGTTGCCAAATGTCTGAACATAAAAATTTAATTAAAGGCAAAACCATTATACCTATACCGATCTTAGAAACAACGGGCTTATTTTTAAATAATCCTAAACCTATTACTGCAGAACCAAACAAAGCCCAAGCTAAAGTGTAAGTTAAAGCTTCAGCCAAATGGCCGGTGAAGGTAAAAACTAAAGTGTTACCGGAATTAAACCATTGTGCAATTTCAATATTAACTAACCAAAATAAAGTTAAACCGCACAAAATATTGAAAATGTTTTTTAATTGTAGAGGTTTTTCCCATAAATAAGCGATTGTTGCAAAGCATAATGCACATATACCGTAAATCCACAAATACCAGTTCCAAATATGTGTTTTAGGTACTGGTAATAAATTTTCAATGCCGGATATCGCCCATAAACCTACAATAATACCTAAACCGCCGGAAACAATTTGCCAACCTTTATAAGGTAGATTTTTATTATGATATGCCAAAAATAATGCCTCTAAAGCCCAAGCAGCGGCAAGCCAGTAATTGTTTATTTCTAGCGGGAAAATAATTGTCAAGAAAAATAAACAAGCCCCACTGACAAAAGCAATACTTACACTATTTCCTTGCGGTTGTTTTTCTTTACCCCATAATAGATAAAGTAAATAGGCATAAATAATTAATAAACATGCCGGAATTAAACCCATACTTATATTGAAAGCATAGTCTTCAATTATTATATAGCTAATTCCGAAAAATATCAAACCGGCAAAAACAGTTGCTATCCACGTTAAACTCTTATCCCAAAAATATTTTTTACTTATAAATGGTAAGAGTATAAACATAGCAAACATTACTAAAACCCAAGAAATAAAAGGTAACATCATGAGACCTATAGCATGATTAACCAAAGCACTATCCCAAATTGCGAATTCAACAAACCCGGATCCTAACGCAATAGCCGGTAAATTAAAAGTATTTTGATATAGGCGTGCAACTAAAATATTTAGTATACAAATAACCATAGTTGTTCCGAGTAACAAATGTAAATTAGCAGGGGCTTTAGTTTGTGTAACAATAATTGAAACGAACACAAAAGGCATAAAAGCATTTATAATAGATAAAAGTTTTTCATGGAAAGAAATTTCTTTTACTAACCCCTTTTTACGCAAAGTGTAAAGTAGACCTCCGCAAAGGAATAAGGGTATAAAACTGCTTATAATTGCCCACGGCGTAAAAACATCTGCAGATAAACCAAAAATTGTAACAAGGAGCAAGATAAAAATAGCAGCAATTGCCAAAAAGGTAATCCATAACATTTCAGCTAATACACCAAGTACAATTAAAGCTGCCAGGAAAACATTCATTATAATAAAAATAATCCCGAAATTATTTAATGAATTATACCAATCATGAGATATAAAAGCTATTAGGAACATGCCGATAATTGCAAGCGGATAAAAGACAGAAAACAGACTAGGTTTTTTGTTTCCACTGTGGTTAAAAACAGGTAACAAATCCGAAGAAGCATTTAAGGCAGTAAATAGTACGGATATTCCTAAAGAAAGCCACAAAGGTACGGTATTTGCATTTGTTGTGAACCATTCAAATAAAATTAGGAAAGACAATATTTTGCCGATTTTTGCAAATATTGCTGTAATGTTTTTACGTCCTACCAAAAATAAAATAATAAAATTAACGAGCAAAACATATCCCAAAAATTGTGATGACGAAATTATCTGTGATACTTGTGAACTAACCGGCAACATCAAAAATAATTCTGCGCACAAGAAAACGCCTACGGTTTTAGATAAAATAGAGTTTTCTTCTTTCTGGTGTATTAACCATGCACTTGCTATAGCATATAATGAGAAAAAGGTTATTACCCCCAGCATTTTATAAGAAGTAAAAGGGGCAACCCATGCCGCTTGGGATAACCAGGTAAAACAAAGGGAGCATATAAATAAGTCACTCCAATTCTTTTTAACAGCTGCAAAAGCAGATGACATGTTAATAAAAAATACATAAGAGAAAAATATTACCCAGGAATCTTTTCCACTATTTAACAAAACAGGGGTTAAAAAAGCAATAATTGTGCCAAGGTATCCTACATATTTTGCATCCTTTTTTAAGGAAGCCCATATCGCTGCAAAAGATGTAATTGCCATTAAGATAAAAGAAGTTTCCAAACTAATAAAATGGTAAAGCAAATATGCACAGTAAGTAGAGACATAAATTATTGCAAACCCCGATCCAAGCAAAGTATGGGAAGTAATACGATATTTTTCGTTTTTAATAAGGAACCCCCAAACGGCTAAGCCGGCACCTAAACATATACCCAAAGCTATACGCATTGCCGGGCTTATCAAAGAGTGTTCTATGGAATATTTGATACAAAAGGCAACACCTAAAAATAACATAAAACCGCCTATCCAGGAAAATAATTTGGCGGCAGTAAATTCAAAAACAGGTGCAGAAGTTTCTTTTTTAACGGCAGGTTTAAAAGTTTTTGTTTCGTAATTTTTAAATTCTTGCGGTGTAACTTCTGTGGGGGTACTTTCTGTTTTCGGTGTAGGTTTATTTTTGTCTACCGTAATCGCTTGTTTTAAGTAATCTGAATGGGACACGGTAGCTGCCATGGTTTTTACATGTTGTGATGGTTTTTGCTCTTCTTTAATTTGTTGTATAGGTTGCTGAGGATTTGAAACTTGTTTATTTAAGGATAAATTTTCTTCCAATACGCTTTTTAATTTATTTATTTTGAAGTGTAAAACTATAATCCAAATAAATAATATAAAGAGCCAAACACATAGGGCATTAATGGTTTCTTGCATAATCCCTCCTATGCAAAATTAATTAGAAACTTTTTCGTCTTCAAAATCAACGCACTGACAAATTTGACAAGTTCTATTTTTTTGATTATAGAAAAGAATATTATCTTTATCTTCCACGAAACAGGGCTGGCCTTCATTTGTTTTTTTTGCATCTTTTTGTATTTTACGTTTTTTGCTGAAGTCATCTGTGCAAATTTGTAAATCGGTATATACGCAAAGATATTGCCCGGTTGGTTTTACGCATTTGTCTTTATTTTTCTGATATCCGTCCTCACATTCCCAAGAACAATCATTACCATTTTTGCCGGAAGAAGTATATACCGCACCTGCAGGTTTATTAGTACATTCAGAACATTTTGCCTCACCTTTTTTACGATCCCAAAAAGTTCCTACTTTATTACAAACACAATTATTTGCTAGTTCTATCCAACCTGTTTTGTTATTACAAACATAATGGATGCCGCTGCATGAACCTTCTTCATCAGGTAAAACAATTTGTTCTTTATTTTCCGGGGCTGGGACACACGAACCTTCCGTAGGGCAGAAATTTTTATTATCACAGGAACATTTCCAGGTCATATAGTTCCATCCTTTATTTTTTTGGCAGGATGCTAATCTTGTGCAAGAACCGTTATCTATGTTCTTTGTGGTGGGTTCTAAGTCTTCGCAGTAAACACCGTTAAAGCATTGTTGATCTGTACAATCCTTTTCTGTTTGAAGTTGTTTACATGTGTTTCCATCCCATCCAAATCCTTTTTGGCAAACACATTCACTCCACGGTTTACAAGTTCCGCCTTCGCAAGTGGGGACACATTCCCTTGTTTGAGTTCCTTTTCCGTCACCGCATTGTTGCTCAGTCGTTTGACTTTGTTTATAAGGAAAACATACCCCATCAACATAACATAATTTTTCATCGTGACCAGTCGATTCTTTAAAACATTTTTTGCCTTGGCAGAAAATAGTTTCATCTTCAAAAGAAGCATAAAAAATTGTTTTGTCGGAAGTATCTCTTTTATATTTTAAAACTAGGCAAGCATTATCCCCATCAACTTCAATATAGAAATCACCGCTATAGCCGGAGTCGTACGATTTTGGTTCCTTTGAGGAATTATTATGCCTATTGCGGCGGGCCGCATCTTTTGAATTGTTCCTATTTCGGCCTGAATTTAAATTTACATGTAAAACTTTTTTTAATCCTGTATCTAAAAAAATATCTTTGGTATATTTACCGTTATTTTCAAAATAACTTTTCTCACTTTTTACAATTTCGTGTATAATTTCTTGTGCTTGATTGGATATGGTATGCTTGTTCCATAGTTCTTTCCCGTAAAGATAAGCGACAGATATTATTAATATCAGCACGCAGAAAACTATCCGTTGTCTTTTAGTAGTTTTCCTAACATAATCAACTAACTTATAAAAAGTTTCTTTAATTTGTTCTTTGGAAATATTTTTCATAATTATAGTATACATTTTTTGTGTTAATTTGTATAATTATTTTTAGGGTGAAGGAAACGAAAATGAAAACCAATAAAAATTTATTCTCAATAACTTTAGTAGTCCTCTCGGTAGCTGCTTTTATTGTAACCGGGGGTTTGTTTTTTAGTTTCAGCTTAAGAAATGTTTTATTAAATCAGCAAAAAATTTATTTACAGGAAATTACAAAAAGAGCCGCCACCGATTTTACAGGATATTTAGAAAGAGAGATGCAAGCATTAAAAGCGATTTCTTCTGTATTTTCGGATTTTTATAGTTATTCTTCTTTGGATGAATATTTAGCAATATTAGATAAACTTGCCAAAAGTTATGTTTTTAAAGATATCGGCTTATTGTTTGTTAATAGCAAAGTCGCTTATTTTGAAAACGGTGAAGTTAAAGAAGATTTTTTATCTCAAAACATCATAAATGAGGTCATCAGCGGTAGGAGTGTAATAGCCAACTTGAGCTATGATCCATTTACAAAGCAACCGATTATTATTTATGCTACCCCGTTTACGGTTAATGACAAGGTGGAAGCGGTACTGTTTGCGACACAACTCATAGAAGAATTCCAAAAGGTGCTTGCTAAATATAAAATTTCGGGGGAAGGTTTTACAGCCGTATTAAATAAGAAAGACCAACTTATTGTTGATACAAGCCAAAATTCTTTTAAACCGCAAGGTTTACAAGAATTGCTTTCTTTCCATGGTAAAGAAGGTTTACTTCTTTATAGTAATTTGATAAATGCCTTGAATAAAAATGAAGGTGGTGCTGTTCTCAGTTATATCACTGAAAAAACAAAAGAACAAAAATTAATTTCTTTTGAAAAGATTTCTGTTTTAGGGCTTGAAGATTGGCATTTAATTTTTGTTGTTCCTTCCAAAATAATATCTGTTTTGCAAAAGAAAATATTTTTAGGATCTTTAGTTTTCTGTTTTGCCTTGCTGCTTTCTTTTGCAATAATTCTTGTTTTTATCGAAAAAAGGGAGCATGAGCAAAGACACGAAATTTTTGAAGCCGCTTTCAAAGATGAAGTTACCGGCGGATATAATATGGCAATGTTTCGTTCAGAAGTGTCAAAAATTTTGAAAGCAAGGCCCGGTCAAAATTTTGCATTGATATTGCTTGATGTAGACAAATTTAAAGTAATAAATGACCTTTACGGTTTTAGGCAAGGGGACCTTGTTCTAAACCATATAGCGAATGTATTAGCCGATAATACCGATATTACAAAAGGGGAAATTTTTGCCCGTTTAATAGGGGACATTTTTTCAATTTTAATGACTTATCAAAAAGATAGAGACATCACAAATCGTTTGGATAAAATATACAAAGCGGTACAAGATTGTTATGCCGTAACTGATATGCATTATAGTATAAATACTTATTTCGGTATCTACAAAATAACAGGTGATATGCCGTTCTATTTAATGTTAGACAGGGCAAGTTTAGCTAAAAAAATAAGTAAAGAAAGTGTAAATAAAAGGTATGTATTTTATGATGATGAAACTTTTAAAAATGTTTTACAGGATAAAGAAATAGAAAACAGTTTATACCAAGCTATAAAAAATGAAGAGTTTCATTTATATTTCCATCCGAAATGCTCTTTTTCCCAGGACAACATTTGCGGGGCGGAAGTTTTAACCCGTTGGCAAAATGTTAAATTAGGCACAATTTTGCCGGATCAATTTATCCCGATTTTTGAACGTACCGGCCTGATAATAAAATTGGATTTTTATATTCTTGAACAAGTATTAAAAATCTTGCGCACTTGGTTGGATGAAGGTATAAAACCGTGTAAACTTTCAGTTAATTTTTCACGTTTACATTTAAGGGATGATTTAAGTTTACCGAAGATAAAAATACTTTTGGATATGTATAAAGTTCCCACAGAGTTTTTGGAAATTGAAATAACAGAATGCTCCGTTATGAATAATACTGTTGAAGCAAGGAAATTTATTGATGGTTTACATGCGTTAGGTATTTCTGTTGCTATGGATGATTTCGGTGCCGGATATTCTTCCTTAAATTCATTGAAAAATTTACCGTTTGATACTTTTAAAATTGATAAAGAATTTTTACAGGATTTTGATACAAACCCAAGAACATCTTCTGTATTGGAAGGCATTATAAATATGTTAAAGAATATGAAAACCGGCATAGTTGTAGAAGGTGTTGAAACGCAAGAGCAAGCCTCATTCCTGACTTCTTTAAAATGTGATTTGGCACAGGGCTTTTTATATTACAAACCAATGCCTGAAGAAGAATTCAAAAATTTAATTAAAAAATAAAGGCATAAAAAAACACCCCAGATAGGACTTGAACCTACAACCTTATCCTTAGGACGGATCTGCTCTTCCAATTGAGCTACTGGGGCATAAATAAATTATACAATTTTAAAAGTATTATTGGAATGCTATATAGGTTAATCTGTAATCATACACACAATAAAAGCGGTAATTATAATATTTCCGTTTCATCCTTCGGTAACATGTTTATGGGACTTATTAAAAGGGTATTGAAATTTTAACAAATTTAATGTATACTTAATATATACAGTAAGTATACATATTGAACAGGAGACGGACATTATGAAAAAGATTAAGAAGAAAGGATACACTCTTATGGAAGTCCTAGTCGCAGTAGTTATTGTGACTATATTGGTTGCTGTGAGTGTTCCTTTATACAATAAAGTTGTTGTAAGGGCAAGCGTTTCTGATGCTCTCAATAATTTGAGCGTGTTAGCGCAAGCACAAGATAGATACTTCGTAAACAACGGTTCTTATACCAAAAATATAAGTGACCTCAAAATACCCCTAAAAGGAACAAATAGTTTGAACACTACTAACTTTAACTATACTGTAGGCCAAGAGGAAGAGGATTTTTGTGTTTACGCTGCAAGCAATACTGATAATTATTCATTAGCAAAGAATTATAAGAGCCATTCAAAAATAGCATGCTCCGGTGAAGATTGCGAGCAAGTTGGTTTTACAAGAACAGGAGAAGAAGACATAGAAGAAATTTGTAGAGGTAATGGCAGTACAGGGGATTGTGGTGGACTTAACTGTGAAGCCCCCTGGAGATTAAATGCAGAAGAATGTGTTTGTGAGTGTGATTTAAACAGTTGTAATCCCGGTTTTACATTAAATAATCAAAACGGTAACTGTTCTTGCGATTGTAATAAAACACAAAGTGACTGCCAACCCGGTGAAACTTTTAACGCACAAGCCTGTAGTTGCAGTTGCGAAAAAACAGAGCAAACATGTAGGAATATCAATCCCAATTACACCTTACAAGGTTGTCAATGTGTATGCGATTTAACAACGACTTGCGAGCAAGGTAAAACTTTTAATTCGCAAACTTGTACTTGCGAAGATAATGGGGGATGTCCTGTAGATAATCAAAATTTGTTTGTTTTCGATTACAATGGGCAGCAAATGTCAGCAGGTAATTATCCTGTTGGTTCACAATGTTCGGATGAGGTCGACCTTAATTTTCTCTGTTACACCTTGAATGAAAATTGTGAATGTAAAGCTGATAGAAGTTTGATATTCAGGATGACGTATGGAGGTCTTGGGTGTATTGGTGAGATACCTGCTTTAGATGCTGGTTGTGGTACTCCTTCTTCGTGTGTCAGTTGCACTGGTTCGTGTACCGGCGGTAAAGTATTTGCAGTGCAGGGTACTTACTGCACTTGTGTTGAACCTTGGGGATGCACTAATCCTAACCAACAGCCTGTTCCGTTCTTTCAAGATCTATGCGCATGTCGTATTGAAACAGATGGCACTACACCTTATGTATTTGGTCCAGACGCATCGGGTTGGCATACAGTAGAAGGTTATTTCCCTGCCGGTACGCCGTGTTCCAATAACTCAAGCACACCGGATACAGGTACACTGACAGCAAATTGTACGTGTGCATAAATTAGATACTATATTAAATTATTGATATATGTAAAACGCCCGTTTTAAAAACGGGCGTTTTTAACTGTCTAATATACAAAATTGCTGATAATTAGTTATCTTTTTCTTAATATTTTTACTCTTTTACTTCCCTCCCCTTTTGCCGTTTTATTTTTGCTTAGGCAAAAATAAGAAAGGGTGGAGGGTAATTCTACCCGGAGGGTGTCGCATAGCGACGGGTGGGGGTGGCTTTTTGCAATTTTCCACTTTGCCTTCACCCGCGTGGCGGGCGGAAGGTGCCGAGTGAAACGAGGCGAATGGGGGATTAAAATTCCTTATTTAATTATTACCTTACTTGAGTTTACTAATAAGGTAGCCGGTAGCCCTTCTTGCCCTAAAGGGCGTTCTTCCACCTATTTTTTACATAGATAAAGGCCGTAAAAATGGGTTACGAAAAAAGGGAAAGCGAAAAATAATCTAAAACCATTTTTTATACGGTATTACCGCAAAAAGTTCCATTAAGCCAAAAAATGCTAAAATATAATATATGGCAAAATTACTACGCGGCTTTAGAGATTTATTTGATGCAGAAGCCCAAAAATTAACAACAGTGGAAAAGGCGGCACGCTCCGTATTTAAAATTTACGGTGCTAAGGAACTGCGCTTGCCCACTTTGGAACTTAAAGAAATTTTTATTAAAGCAACCGGCCAAACAACCGATATCGTTCAAAAAGAAATGTATGCTTTTGAAGACGGCGGCGGCCGAATTGTTGCCATGCGCCCGGAAGGCACACCCGGCGTGGCGCGTGCTTATATTGAAAATAATTTCCAGGAAAACCCTTTGCAAAAATTCTTCTATATCGGTAATATGTTTAGGGCAGAACGCCCCCAGGCCGGCAGATACCGGGAGTTTGAGCAAATCGGGCTTGAATATATCGGTAATGCCTCCCCTGCTGCGGATGCGGAAGTTATTTTAATGCTTAAAGCAATTTTTGATAAACTGGGCGTAAAAAATTATAAAGTTAAAATAAACTCTATCGGCTGTAAAGAGTGCCGCCCAAAATTTAGGGAAGATTTAATTAAATTTTTTACCGCTCAAAAAGATTCGCTTTGCGAAAAGTGCCAAACACGTTTGGAAGTTAACCCTTTGCGTGTTTTGGATTGTAAAATTGACGGGCCCAAATTTACCCAAAGCGCGCCAAAACAAATACTTTGCCCCACTTGCCAAAAACATTTTGACGAAGTAAAAAAATATTTAGATGGCAAAGTTCCTTTTGAGGTAGATCCTTGTTTGGTGCGCGGTTTAGATTATTACACAAAAACGGTTTTTGAATTTCAAGCCGATATTGCAGGTGCGCAAAATGCTTTGGCCGCCGGCGGCAGATATGATGATTTAATCGCCTCAATGGGTGGGCCGAAAGTGCCTGCAGTCGGTTGGGCTTTGGGTGCGGAACGCGTTGCGCTTGCAAGCAGTTTTGAAGAACAAAAAAATAAAACAATTTTTGTAGTTTCCGTTGAAGAAAGCGCAAACAATTATGCTTTTAACATCTTGCAAACTTTGCGCGAAAAGGGCTTAAGTGCGCAAGGCGGTTTATTTGATAAAAACCTAAAAGCGCAAATGAAACAAGCCAATAAAATTAATGCAAGTTATGCAATTATCGTCGGCGGAAATGAAGTTTCCAAAAACACTGCGGTTTTAAAAGATTTAACTTCCGGTGAGCAAAAAGAAGTACCATTAAACGACTTGCTTGCCACATTAGAGGACAAATAGTATGAAAAGAACATCTTATGCAGGGCTTATCAATGCTAGTATGATAGGCACCAAGCAAACTTTGTGCGGTTGGGTGCACAGTTACAGGAATCACGGCGGCGTTTTGTTTATTGACCTTCGCGACCGTGAGGGTTTTGTGCAACTTGTTATTGATCCGTCAAACAAAACTGCTTTTGAAATTGCCCAAACTTTACGCCAGGAATATGTTATTTGCGCAACGGGTACAGTTGCCGCAAGAAAGGAAGGTTATATAAACAAAAATATTCCGACTGGCGAAGTTGAAATTATTGTTGACAGTATTGAAGTTTTAAACACTTCAATTCCTTTACCTTTTGATATTGAAACAGAAAAAAATATTACGGAAGATGTTCGCTTAAAATACCGCTATCTTGATTTGCGTAATGCACGCATGATACGCAATTTAAAAATGCGCCACAGAGTTGCACAAATCGCACGCCGTTACTTAGATGAAAACGGCTTTTTGGAAATTGAAACACCTATTCTTACCCGTTCCACCCCCGAAGGCGCACGCGATTATTTGGTGCCTTCCCGTGTACACAAGGGCAAATTTTACGCACTTCCGCAAAGCCCGCAAATGTTCAAACAAACTTTAATGGCAAGCGGTATTGACAGATATTTCCAAATTGCGCGCTGTTTCCGCGACGAAGATTTGCGTGCAGACCGCCAACCCGAACATACACAAATTGACGTGGAAATGTCTTTTGCGGA
Source organism: Elusimicrobiaceae bacterium (assembly GCA_045644515.1). GTDB lineage: Bacteria > Elusimicrobiota > Elusimicrobia > Elusimicrobiales > Elusimicrobiaceae > Proelusimicrobium. The sequence continues at coordinate 38,630 of JAZRHA010000069.1, forward strand.
ACTTGATGATATTTTTAAAACTATTGAAGGTTTAATGAGCAGTGTTTTTACTACCGTCGGGGAAAAGATAGAAACACCGTTTATCCGCATGCCGTATAAAGAGGCCATGCTCAAATACGGCTCTGATAAACCCGATATGCGCTACGGTATGCTTATTGAAGATGTTTCTGCAATTTTTGCAAATACCGGCTTTAAAGTTTTTGCAGATATTCTTGCAAACAAAGGTGTAATACGTGCAATTAAGGCCGGAAATTCTGCCGCAACACTTTCACGCGGTGCCATTGACAAATTAACCGACCTTGTTAAAAAGAACGGTGCAAAAGGGCTTGTGTGGCTTAAATATAAAGCAGGCAAATTTGAAGGCCCGAGTGCAAAATTCTTTAATGAAACCGAGTTAAAAACTTTAGCCGACACTTTAAAAGTTGCGGAAAACGATACAGTTTTTATCGGTAGTGATACCGATCACACTTGCTCACTTTTTATGGGTGCTTTAAGAAAAGAACTTATAAAGGTCTTAAACTTAAAACCGTTTAAAAAATGGGCACCTTTGTTTGTTCTTAACTTCCCGTTACTTGAATATATTGAAGAAGAACAACGCTATGATGCCGCGCATAATCCGTTTACCGCACCTGTGGCGGAAGATATTCCTTTGCTTGACAGCGATCCGCTTAAAGTTAATTCCCAACAGTTTGACTTGGTGTTAAACGGTGTGGAACTTTCATCCGGCTCAATCAGGAATCATAACCGCGCCTTACAAGAAAAGATTTTAAACTTAATGAAATATTCAAAAGAAGAAAGCGCACGGCGTTTTGGTATGCTATTAAATGCTTTGGAATGCGGTGCACCGCCGCACGGCGGTTTCGGCCTTGGTTTTGACCGCTTAGTTGCTTTGCTTTGCGGGGAAGAATCAATTAAAGAAGTTATTGCTTTCCCCAAAACAACAGCGGCTTTCTGCCCATTAACCGAGAGCCCAAACGTTGTAGATAAGCAACAACTTGATGATTTAGCAGTCATACTTGACGAAGCCAAAATCGAAAAGTAAAATCAGAGATAAAATCTGTTAACAAAAAACCCCTGTTTAAACACAGGGGTTTTAATATGTATAAAACAGTTTATTTTATCACGCCGCCGGCAAGCAGGATTTCTCCATCGTAAAACACAGCACTCTGCCCCGGGGTAACCGCCATTTGCGGTTCGCTGAAAACAACTTTGGCAACATTATCTTTAACAAAAATTTCCGCCTCAGCCGGTTTATGTTGCGCGCGTATTTTAACTTGTGCTTTAAAATTTTCAGTAGGCTGAATTGATACCCAATTTATATTTTGTACAGTAATTTCTTTAGAAAATAAATCATCTTTACCGCCTACAATTACGCGGTTATGGCAAGAATCAAGCCCGATAACATAAATCGGCTCTTTAGTACCGCCGCCGATAAGTCCTTTGCGTTTGCCGATAGTAAAATTCCAAATACCTTCGTGGTGGCCCAAAACTTTACCGGTTTTATCAACAATTTCCCCGCGTTTTGGTTTAAATTGCAAAATATCTTTATAGTCACCTGCGTAAAAATCTTGGCTGTCTTGCCTTTTTGCGACGGGCAAATTATAGCGTTCCGCCAAAGCGCGAACTTCTTTTTTTGTAAGTTCACTTAACGGGAAAATTATTTTTGAAAGTTGTTCTTGGTTTAAGCGGTACAAAAAGTAACTTTGGTCTTTTTTAATATCGCTTGCGGTTTTAAGTTGAAAACGTTTTAAATTATCGTTGTAATTAATGCGGCAGTAGTGGCCGGTTGCAAATTTATCAAAATCAACACCTTGTTTTTTTACGCCCTGCATAAGGAGTCCGAATTTTAAATTTTGATTACAAATCAAACACGGGTTTGGCGTTCTGCCGCTTGCATATTCCTGCTTAAAATTTTTCAAAACAATTTCGCTAAATTCTTTTGCTAAGTTAACTGTTACCAAAGGTATACCTACTGATTTTGCGACGGACTGTGCCGCTTCCAAATCTTCTTCTTCCGGTGCAAGGCAGCCGCCTGTAATGGGGGGGATTGGTATAGATTTATCCCAAGTGAGCATCATAGCACCGATAACTTCATGCCCTTGTTCTTTAAGTAAATATGCTGATAAGGCGGAATCAACCCCGCCGCTTATGCCTATGACAACCTTCATAAATTAATCTCCCAACTTTGAACTTATATCATACATTATAATTGCCGCTGATGCGGATGCATTTAAACTGCTCACGCCGCCTTTTTGTTTAATTGCAATTATATCATCACAATGTTCTTTTGTTTTTTCGCGCAAACCTGTGCCTTCTGAACCGATTACTAATAATGCCGGATAAGCATAGGAAAAATGTTTTATATCTTTACCTGCCATATCTGCGCCGTAAACCCAAAAACCTTCTTCCTTTAAATCAATAATTGCGGTATTTAAATTTGAAACTTCCACAATGTTTAATGTTTCCAATGCACCGCAGGCAACTTTATGCACCGCCGGTGTTATGCCGACAGTTCTGTGTTTTGGAAGCAGCACAGTGGAAAAGCCCAAGCATGCCGCACTTCTTAACATAGCGCCTAAATTTTGAGGATCGGTAACTTCATCTAAAGCAAGCCAAAGTTCTTTTTTGCCTTGTGCTTGGAAAATGGCATCACTCAAACGCAAAGTTTTTAAA
>JAZRHA010000070.1:0-6965 GCA_045644515.1 Elusimicrobiaceae bacterium
AGAGTTTATTAAAAATAACGAAATATTACATAAAAAATTTCCTCAACCAATTATTAATTTAACTGATAAAGAAATAAAAGTTCTTGATAAGTTTTTCCAAAAACAAAAATTAGATTCGCAAAATGTATATTTTTTATTACAAGAGATACAAAAAATAGAACCAAAATTCGCAAATACACAATATAATTCACATGACATCTTTTATCATTTTTATGATGAAAATTCTACAATTCTCCATGGTAATTTGTATTATTGGAATGAACAACCTACTTTAGACAAATATAACTTGTTAATAATCAGTAGCCATTTAATAAGAATAGTAACATATATCGAAGATATAATTAGAGATAAACTCTCTCCAGATATTCATCAAAATTTAGAGCAAGAAATAAAAAAATTAACAGAATTGCAATCTACAATCAATTTATCTTCCACATCTTTTCCTGCTTGCTAAAATCAACATTTCCTTCGGCGAGATTCATTAGTTCGCGTAAGGTCAAATTGCGCGGGTTTTGGTATTCTAAAATATCACTAACAATACTCGGAGATAAATAACACAAATTAAGATAGCGCATAATTGTCCTTTTGCCCATATTGTTGGACTTTTCCATTTCTTTCATATTAAGACCGCGCTCAAGCATCTTTTTAAATTGCCAACCGCGGGCAAGGCCGCGCACCAAACTTTCATTTATCTGCCGCACAGTTAAAATATTTTTTGAACCCAAGTTCTGCAATTTTACCGACGAAATATTATCTACTATAAACTTATCGCGTATATAAATTTTTTCGTCAATTCTTTCAAGCGGCAATAATTTATCTGTCGTTTGAACAGTAATTTTCGGACAATTACCCAAATCTTTTTTAATCTGACCTTCGTCTAAAAAAACTGTAATATAATGTGCTTTTTCAACTGTCTGGCAAATAACTTTATTAACCCACGCTTTCATTTGCTCCACGGTAATATTATCCCTGTTTGCTAAAGGTTCAATAGTGTCAAAATCGGCATTTTTAAGCATTTGAACAACAAAACTATCCAACTGCTCCGCAGGCAAATAATGCCCGCCCACACCGTTATAATAATACAAAAACTTTCTGCCCCGTTTTTTAGAAGAAGTCATACGGAAATTTTTGCCTTTATCATCAAACAACTTACCGGCAAGAAATGTCTTCTGTAAACGATAATGGCTAAACGCTTGCGGGTCTTTAATTCTGCGGCGCACGATTTCCTGCACTTGCTCCCATAATTCTTGCGAAATTATGGCTTTATGGACACCGTTATAAATTTTATTTTGTGCATAATGGGTTATTTTACCGATATATACAGGGTTAGTCAAAATACGCTGAATACTACTTTTTTGAAACGGCTCTCCGCCATGCGCGCGCTTGCTATGTTTGGCAATCCATTTTTTGGTATAAAAACCTTGTCCGTTAAGCCAAAGCGCCACATCTTGCATATTCTGTATTTCTAGATATTTTTGAAAAATTTGCTGCACGACTTCGGCCTCTTTTTCATTAACAACTAAATGCCTGTCCTCTATATCATAACCGAGGGGAATTGTTCCGCCCATCCACAAACCTTTGGCTTTGCTTGCGGCAATTTTATCACGCACGCGCTCGGCAGAAACTTCCCTTTCAAATTGGGCAAAGGAAAGTAGCATATTAAGTGTTAATTTCCCCATGGAATTGCTTGTATCAAATGACTGCGTGATAGACACGAAATTGCAATCGTATTTTGTAAACTCCTGCATCATTTTATGGAAATCAAAAATTGAACGCGAAAGCCGGTCCACTTTATATACGACGACAACTTGAACATTACGCGCGCGGATTTCATCTAAAAGCGACTGTAAACCAGGGCGTTCCATCGTTCCGCCGCTGATTCCGCCATCGGAAAATGTTTTGTAATACTCCCAACCGTTAAAAGCCTGGGATAAGATATATGCCTTGCACGCTTCCTCTTGGTTTTGGAGAGAGTTAAACTCCATATCCAACCCGTGCTCCGTCGATTTTCTTGTATAAATTGCACAATTTATCTTTGGCATTTTTACTTCGTTAACCCAAAAAATTTCGGACCGCTGACATGGCTGCCGACTATTTTTTCCGCAACGGCAGTTAAATTGGGGAAAATTTCACCGTTCCACTCATATTCTTTTTCACCTTTAACTGTTACTTGAAATATTCGCCCTTTATAGGTTTTTGTGAGTATAGTTCCAATGGCTAAAGCATAACGCTTTTTGTGGGCGTGTTCAATATATTTTTCGGGGTTGGTGGCATATCTTTCAAGCCGAGTGATATATTTTTCCGGCAATTTACAACGCTCCAATTCACATTGAATTGCATACCATAAAGGGCGTAATTTTGCCTTTATTCCCTTGACGGAATACGGGTAGAAAATACGCCAATAAAACTGCATTTCTTTAGCAGAAAGATTTTTAAGTTCCTCAAAACTTTTTGGAAGGTAGCACTTGTTTCTCATATAAAATACCTTTAATTTTACGGATTTGCCATACGGCATTTGTTTGTTTACAATATGCCCGGGCCAAAATCTCTAAAAATTTAGCGGCAAGCAAGATTATTTCTTTATCACGCATTTTTTTAGGCGGCCGCCCATGAGGATTACCCGAGCGGCCCTTTACGAATCGCCCTGATGTGGGGGGAAGTTGCAGCGGCTTCATTTGTTAAGCCCGAAAAACACATAACCGCTGATTGGGCGTTTGACGATAGTCATAGCAACGCGCGAAATGCTCTTGAATATTTTGCCTTCGTATTCAAAGCCGTTTTCCAATACTTTTACTTCTATGGTTTTACCGCGGTAAGTTTTAATTATGGTGCTGCCCGGCACAGGCAGGCGGCTATCGCGTGCTTTTGTAAGCGATTTTTCAAGTGAAGGTGTTTTTGGGGAAACCACACTTTCCACACGCAAAACAGCCGGTTTTGATTTTGTATTTTTAGATGAAGTTTTGATTATTTTTTTCATTTTTCTCTCCTTAGAATAGGGCTGATGCCCTTCACATACATTCATGCTTCTTTAGAGAGAAAAGTCAAGTTATATTTGTTAATGTTTTAATAAATAATATTGCAAATTGATTTACTCTTTCGCCCCGGCTTGTTTTAGAATTTTAATGATTTCTGTATAACCTTTTTCTTTTGCATAATCTAAAGCCGTTTTACCATACCCGTCCTTAATGTCTAAATTTGCACCTTTATCAACTAAAATCTTGGCAATTTCTTTGTAATTTCTAATAGCCGCCCATATTAACGCTGTTCTGCCGACATTAATATTTCCGCCTTTGCCTGCTAATATCTCAACAATTTCCGTATGGCCGTTTTCAACTGCATAATCTAAAGCCGTTTTATCATCTTCACCTTTAATATCCAAATTTGCGCCTTTGTCTACTAAAATCTTAACGATGTCTTTATAACCTTTTTTAGCGGCAGACATTAAAGCCGTACCATCAACTTCTTCTTGCGCGTCTAAATCCGCCCCGTTGTCAACTAAAATCTTAACAATTTCTGTATAACCGTTTCCAGCGGCACAAGTTAAAGCCGTTGCACCGGTACCTCCTGTCCCATAATGTACATCTGCACCTTTGTCAACTAATACTTTAACAGTTTCTATATAGCCTTTACAAGCCGCATGAAATAAAGGAGAATGAAACAAATTGAAACTTACACTAACATCTGCACCTTTATTGGCTAATATTTCAACAATTTCTGTATGACCTTGATAGGCTGCCTTAAATAAAGCCCAGGATAAATCTGCTTTTACCCCTTTATCCAGTAAGATGTTAACAATTTCTGTATAACCTTGTTTTGCTGCCCTTTCCAAATCCGTACTATCAAAATTTGCACCATTATCTACTAAGGTCTTAACAATTCCTGTATGGCCTTCAAAAGAAGCCCACATTAAAGCGGTAGTACCGAGGTTATTTTTTATATCCAAATTAGCACCTTTATCAACTAAGATTTGAACAATTTCCTCATAACCACGTGCAGATGCTTCCATTAAAGCCGTTTCACCGTCTCTATCTTGGATGTTTAAATCTGCACCTTTATTAATTAATTCTTTGACTTTAATTTGATCCCCTTTTCTTGCTGCTTTTATTAAAGCCGTTCTGCCTTTTTCATCCTGTTTATTAACATTATCTTTTATGAATATTCCTTTAGCTTCTGTTGAATTATTTTCATTCTTTTCTTTACTGTCTTCCGCTTCACGTAACATATGAACAATATCTTTATAATCCACCCACCAAAGGGGATCAGCAGCGGCAAGCATTAAAGCAGTACCGCCTTTTTTATCTTGTATATCCAAATCTGCCCCGTTATCAATTAAGATCTTGACGATTTCATTATGCCCCGTTTCAGATGCTTCCATTAAAGCCGTTTTACCGTCTCTGTCTTGGATGTCTAAATCTGCACCTTTATTAATTAATTTTTCAACTTCAGCTTTAGTTTCAGCTTGATTTCCATAACCAACCACCATTATTAAAGCTGTTCGACCTATCCTATCTTGTGCATTAACATTATCTTCGGTTACTGTTCTTCCTACAACGTGCTTTTCTATTTCAGTTGAAGTTTTTTGTTCATCATTAGTTTTTTTATCTTTACTTTCTGATTTTTCACGCGACGCATTATCAGCAGCAGCCATCAAATTAATGCTGGAGTCATTATCTTGAATATTTAAATTTGCACCTTTATCAACTAATATTTTCGTAATTTCCTTATAATTATTAAAAACTGCATGCATCAAAGCCGTCCAACCATTATTATCTCGAATATCTAAATTTGCACCTTTATCAACTAAAATTTCAACGATTTCTTTATTACCTTTCTCAACTGCACTTATCAAAGCCGTTTTAGCATAAGATTTATCTTGAATATCTAAGTTTGCCCCTTTATTTGCTAAAATTTCAACAATTTCTTTACGGTCGTTATTAGCCCCATACATCAAAGCCGTATTACCACTATAATTATCTTGAATGTCTAAATTTGCACCTTTATCTATTAACATCTCAACAATTTCTTTGTTTCCATTTTCTACTGCTCTAATTAAAGCCGTTCTGCCATGATTATTTTGAATGTCTAAATTTGCTCCTCTATCTAATAAAATACTAACAATTCCTTTATAACCATTACTAACTGCCGATATTAAAGGTGTGTTACCAAGAGATTTGCTTTGAGTATCTAGATTTGCCCCTTCATCTATTAAAATTTCAATAATTTCTTTGTGGCCCCTAGAGGCAGCCATAATTAATGGAGTATGATACCGTTCAGTACTGATATTTACATCTGCACCTTTGAAAATTAATTCTCTAACTTTATTTATATCTCCTATTTCAGCTGCCCGAATTAAACCACCGTATTCACTAGGCATGTTTAAATTTGTACTATTGTTTGATAACATACTAACATTGTCTTGAGGATTATTACTAGCAGGAAATCTAAAATATGTTATACCGTTTCTATCTTCTTTGAGAGTATCATTCCCTATTACCTGTTTTGAGGTAATTGTTTGTGCCTCTGTTTTAATTTCAGTTTTAGTTTCTGTATTTTCTTTTTGAACAGGTTTGTTTGTATTCGTTTTTTCAGAACATCCTACTATAAGTGTAATAGAAAACAAACTAATAATAAATAAAAATTTACGCATAATACCTCTCCCTTACGGTAAAATATACTTCAATTATACAACATTTTGTAATACAATCAATTAAGCGTTGGCGTTTAACTTTTCAAATACTTAGCAACTTTTTCATAACTCTGGTAATCTCTTCTTCGGCAAGGCCTAATTTTTCAATATGCTTTTTGCATTCTTCGGCAGAGGGCATATTCTTTGCTATTTGATATATCGTCTGAAATGATTGATATTCACTCATTAGTTTCTCAGTTTCAAAAGAAAGTTTTGAGGCATTCCTTAAATCTTCTTCCATACCACCGGTTAAAAATTTATTTTCAGTTGTGTCAAATTCTGCTTTTTCACGCATAAAATCAATATACTCTTGGCATTTACGAATAAAACCCCAATATAAAAATTCTTCCAATTTTTGACATTCAATATATTCTTCTTCCGTCGGGCGCGGCATAGTGCGGCTTTCATCCAATTCTTTATAAAGCGTTTCCTTTTCTTGAAGGGGCGAATTTAAGTGATTAACCGCCTCATCCACACCTTGCCAATATTCATATTCGCAAGCCAAATCTTTACAAATATCCGCAACTATCTGCTGATAAATATAATACGACAGAACATCAGACAAAAGCAAAGCAGTTCCAAAAGCTTTTTTGCCACTCTGTTGCTTGAACATAGCATTTAAATTTAAGTCGCATTTCATCGGATCGCATTTGCGGTTAGAAGATAAAATTTTATCGTTATATAAAAAGTCATTTATTTTGTCTTCCGTCAAATATCCTTCTTTAATAAGACGGTCAAAAAATATCTCGGCCTTTTTTCTGTGCCGACCTTTACCTTGCAAAGTAAATAATAATTTTTGGCTTTGTATATCACCGCGTAATGCCTTATTGGTTAATTGTCGGGCAAGCCCCTGCTCTTTTGTTATGTGCGAGCCATCGGTCAAAGTAATGCTACTATTCAGTTCGCGCTGAATAAAATCAAGTATATCCTGATTATTATATTTCGGGCGGCCTTTGGGATTGCCGCTTTGCCCTTTTTGGAATTGTGTTTTCTTGGGCGGTTTGCCGTAACCTACATCATACTGCTTTGGGGATGATTCTATCTGTGCAGATAGTTCTTTTTCTTCTATCGTCATTTTTACTCCTTCATCCCTTACTTTTCTTGCGAAAAGCCCACCGCTTTGTATTAAAGCATTTTTTCTAACATTTGTTTCACTTAGCGGATACTCCATTTTATAAAGAGCTCCATTTTTTTCAAACATTTTATTGTTATCTTTTTGCCAGAAAACATTCATACTCCAAAATGCTTTTATGTTTTTAAATGTATCTCTTCCTATGAA
>JAZRHA010000071.1:0-13942 GCA_045644515.1 Elusimicrobiaceae bacterium
AATAAGTTGTTTAATTCCATTCCCCCGTTGGTCAAATACCTTCGGGGGTATTTTTTGCCTATAAAATAAAAATAATGTAAAATGGCTATAAGGTTAATAGACCATAGGGGGTAATTATGAAAAAAGTAAATAAAACGAAAATTGAAAATGTCGCTTACGATTATAAAATCTCAAATTTTTTGGACCAATTACATCAAGGTGCTTTCTTAACCACACAATATGGCGGGGAAAATAATGTTATGACTATAGGTTGGGCCCAAATTGGTATAGTTTGGCGCAAACCTGTTATGACGGTTTTAGTTCGCAAAAGCCGACATACAAAAAACTTACTTGACGGTTCCAAAGAATTTACTGTTTCAGTACCCTTAAATTGTGATAAACAAAAAGAACTTACCTATTGTGGAACAGTTTCCGGTAAAAATGAAAATAAGTTTGAGACACAAAAACTAAAATTGCTTGAAAGCGAAAAAATAAATACCCCATGCCTTGATATGCCGGGCTTACATTATGAGTGTATGGTTCTTTATCAAACAGAAGTGAAACTTTCCGACTTAGATGATATCGTCAAAGATACATGGTATCAAGATGGTGACACACATACAATGTATGTAGCCGAAATTGTTAATACTCGTTCCGTAGAATAAAAAACTATTGCATTTTATCTTGTAATTTAATATACTCTAGGGGAATAATTTCCATTTTTAGAGGTTTTTTATGGCAACAGATTTAAAATTTTCTACAGCAGGTTTTCGTGGTAATTTGGGGGAAGCGGTAACCGCCCACAATATTTATCGTTTAGCTTGTGCTATTGCAGAACATATTTTTACTAATTCTTATTATGGATTTGAAGGTGAAGGTTATAAAAAACATTTAGCGGGAAAGGGATTAAAATTTAAACGCCCCCTCGTTTTAGTAGGGGGGGATACACGTTTTATGTCCCAAAATCTTGCGGATGTTGTTTGTGATGTCTTAACTTCAAAAGGTATAACCGTTCGCCGTGCGAAATACCCTTTACCTACACCGGTTGCCGAGTGGGCTGTTTTAAATGAAGGCGCCGTCGGTGCAGTTGTTATTACTGCCAGTGAAGGTGAATATTTTCAAAACGGTCTTAAATGGATTTCATATTACGGCGGTATTGCAAATAATGAAGTTGTTGCCGATATCGAATCAAAAACCCCACCTGCCAATATGGTAACCCGTTCTATTACCGAATTCGGTTACAAAAATGCTGCAGTTACCGAGCAAAATTTTAGGGATGAATATCTAAAACATTTAATGTCTTTTATCAATGTTAAGGCTATTAAAAAAGCAAAATTAAAAATAGGCATAGATCCGCTTTTTGGGGCTGCTGATAATTATTTCCGTGAATTTTTGACAAAATGTGGTGGTATAGAGATATATGGTATAAACGAAGGCCGCGATGTCTTATTTGACGGAAAGGTTCCAAATGCCGGCCCAGTATCTTTAAAAGATTTAAGTAAACTTGTTGTGAGTAAAAAATTGCATCTTGGTATTGCGTGTAATACCGATTGTGATAAATTCGGTATAATCGGCCCGGATGGGGAGTGGATTTCCCCTAACCAAATTGCTCCTGTTTTACTTGAACACGTTATTTTACAACGCAAACAACAAGGGCGCGTGTGCCGTAGTTTAATTACCACTAATTTAATTGACGAAGTTGCAAAAAATCATGGTATGACCGTTAGGGAAACGCCTGTAGGTTTTAAATATATTAATGAACTTATGATAAGCGGGCAATATATTTTCGGTGCGGAAGAATCCGGCGGTATAGCACTTGCAGGTAATACTCCTGATAAAGACGGTATTTTGGCTTGTATGCTTGTGCTTGAAATGCTTGCCATGAGCGGTAAAAATTTAAAACAAATCTTTAAAGATTTTTATAAAAAGTACAAACCCTGTTATGACAAAAAAGTAAGTATCCCTAAAAAGGCTGTTGAAATAATGCAGATTATGGAAAAATTAAATTTAAGGCCGCCTTTATCAATAAATAAGATGTCTGTTTGGCGTATTGACCAAAGTGACGGTTTTAAATTTATTTTAAAAAACGGTGCGTGGCTTGCTCTGCGTCCTTCTGGTACAGAGAATTTGATAAGGATTTATGCCGAAGCTAAAGATCCGAAACTTCCGGATATTTTGATTTCTGAGGCTAAAAAAATAGTTGCAAACTTATCATAATTAATACGGGGGTATTATGAAAATTAAAGATATTTACGCGCGCGAAATTTTAGATTCGCGTGGCTTTCCGACACTTAAAACAACTGTTATTTTAGAGGGGGGATTTACAGGCGTTGCAAGTGTTCCAAGCGGTGCATCTACCGGGAGCCATGAAGCACTTGAGTTAAGGGATAAGAATTCAAACCGTTTTCTTGGCAAAGGGGTTTTAAAAGCCAAGAAAAACGTGGAAAAATTTAAAAAACATTTAATAAACCGCAATTTTAAAGATGTCTTAGAAATTGATAAAGAACTTTTAAAATTAGACGGCAGTGCTAACAAAACTACTTATGGCGCAAATGCAATTTTAGGTATTTCCATGGCAGTTTTGCGCGCCGGTGCCGCAAGCAAAAATATGCCGCTTTACAAATATTTAAGGCAAGTTTACGGCATTAGGGAAAAGCAATATCTTTTGCCTGTACCTATGCTAAATATTATTAACGGTGGTAAACATGCTGACAGCGGTTTAAATATTCAGGAATTTATGATAGTGCCCGGTTTTGCCAAAACTTTTAGTTTGGCTTTACGTGCTGCAAGTGAAACTTATCATACTTTGAAAGCCTTGCTTGCCGGGCAAAATTTAAGTGTATCTGTAGGTGATGAGGGCGGTTTTGCACCGAAACTAAAAAAGCATGAAGATGCCTTAAAAATACTTGTTAATGCTGCTAAAAAAGCGGGTTATCCAAAAATGCAAATTGCTTTAGATGCCGCTTCCAGCGAATTTTTTAAAAACGGTATTTATTATTTTGAAGGTAAAAAGCTTGACTATAAAGGGCTTACGCAAATTTATAAAAATTGGGCGAAAAAATACCCTTTAATTTCTTTGGAAGATCCTTTGCAGGAAGATGCCTGGCCTGCTTGGCAATACCTTACAAAAGAACTTGGTAAAAAATTAAATATTGTTGGTGATGATTTATTTGTTACAAACCCTATTCGTCTTAAGCAAGGTATAACAGGTAAAGTCGCAAATTCAATTTTAATAAAATTAAATCAAATAGGCACAGTTTTAGAAACAATAGAAGTTATAAAGATGGGCAAGGAAGCAGGTTATTTGCCGATAATTTCCCATCGGTCAGGTGAAACGGAAGATACTTTTATAGCAGACCTTGCTGTAGCGGTAAATGCCGGTGCAATTAAAACAGGTGCCCCGGCACGTGCAGAAAGAACAGCAAAATATAACAGATTGCTTGAAATTGAAGAGGAACTGGGTAAAAAAGCAAAATATGCTTGTTACTTTAAGAGATAATGATAAAAATATTTAAAAATAAAAAGAGTATTCTTTTAATTCTTCTAGCTATTTTAATAGCGGTATTGGTTTTTAATGACAGTTTTTTTGCATTGCTTCATAATTCATTAAAAATGCGAAGGCTAAACGAAAAAATTACCGAATTGGATTTGGAGTATGAAGAATTAAATACAGAATATAATAGAATTCTTTCAGGTGATAGATCTTTCTTGGAAGAAGAAGCCCGTGTTAATTATAACATGGCACGTGAAGGGGAAATAGAATTTAGGATAAAAAAATGAAAGTATATACACTTATGTTAGGACCGATGTCCAATTGTACTTATGTTATTGAAAACCAGGAGCAGGCAATTTTAATTGATCCTTCTTGGGATATTCCTGCAATTTGTAAATTTTTGGAAAATAAAAATTTAAAACCGGTTGCGGTATTTTTTACGCACGCACATCAAGACCACATGACTGATGCAGATAAATTCCTTCAAAAATATGATTTAAAAGGTTATCTTGAGGAGAAGGATGAAGCCTTTTGTTCTTTGCCGATTAATTTAATAAGCACTTATAAAGCACCTAAAAAATTTGAGTTTGCAGGTCTGGATATAGACGTCCTTTTAACACCGGGGCATACACGTGGTTCTATTTGTATCAAAATAGGTAATATTTTATTTACTGGGGATACTTTATTTGTAAATTCCGTTGGCAGAACAGATCTGCCCGGTGCTAATCCCGAGAGTTTAATAAAAAGTTTGATTATGCTTTCTGAATTACCTAAAGACACAATAATTTATTCCGGGCATTCTTATGGTTTAAATGAGGGATTTAAAAGTACAATTGGGCAGGAACTTTCCACAAACCCTTATTTAAAAATGGCTAAAGAAAATCCTAAACTTTTGGAGGATATGCTTTAATGCATCCCTTTGTACATGTTTTTGGTTTCTCCATACCGGCTTACGGAATAATGACGGCGCTTGCTTACGGCGCAGGGCTTTATTATTGTTATAAACAACAAGCGAAACTCGGGCTTGGTAAAGATAAAATTTTTGACCTTATTTTTTGGATAATTATCGGTGCTTTAATTGGTGGTAAATTGTTTTTTATTTGGTTTAATTTTGATAGTTTTATTGTTTCAAGTTTTACTGATAAAATTCGTTACGGTTTTGTCTTTTATGGGGGGCTTATAGGCGGTTTTATTTCCGGTCTTATTTGGGTTAAAAAACATAATTGCCCAGTATTACCTACGCTTGATTTTTTTGCCGTTCCGCTTGCACTTGGGCATGCAATAGGGCGTATAGGTTGTTTTTTAGCAGGGTGTTGTTACGGCAAAATTTCGCATAATTTTTTGGCGGTTAAATACACAAATCCTCAAAGTTTAGTGCCAGAACATTTGCATAATGTTGCTTTATATCCCGTGCAGCTAATGGAAAGTTTTGCTGTCCTAATTTTATTTTTTGTTTTATTTTATTTTTATCAAAAACCGCACAAAAAAGGTGTAATTTGTGCCGGATATTTATTGGGTTACGGTATTATCCGCTTTACACTTGAATATTTTAGGTTTGATGATAGAGGCACCGGTTTATTTGGCTTTTCGCCCTCACAAATAATTGCTATAATTTTAATAGTTATTTCGGTGTTTTTATTTAAGAGAAGAGAAAAATGAAAGCCAAACAAGATATTTTAAAATATACACAACCAAGGCCGGAAAGGCTTGATATTTTTGTTACGGAAAACTTCCCGGAGCACTCAAGGAATTTAATACAAAACCTTATAAAAAAAGGGCAAATTACGGTTAACGGTCAAGCAGTTAAACCCTCTTATCCGCTAGAAGAAAATGACGAAATAAAAATAATCTGGCCTGTTGCAAAAAATACACTAAATATTAAAGATTTAATCATTTTTGAAGGTAAGAATTTTTTTGTAATTAATAAACCTGCCGGGCTTTTGGTGCATCCTCAAAGCCCTGCATGGGAAGAAAATAAAACAGCGCTTTTTGCTTCTGAAGAAACTTTGGTTTCCGCTATTTATGCAAATCCACCCGCAAATTTTGATAAAGATATGCCGCGCCTTGGCCTTGTCCACAGGCTTGATAAAGAAACAAGCGGAATTATGCTTATTGCCAAAAACGAGCGTTTTCAAAATGCAATGACGGAGATGTTTGCAAACCGCGAAGTTCATAAAACCTATAATGCAATTTGTTGTGGGAAAATGCCCCAAAAGGAAGGTTTAATTGATGTACCTATCGGGCGTGAAGCAGGGGGGAGGATTAAAGCCTCACCCGTCGGGCGTGAAGCACAAACGGAATTTAAGGTTAAGCAGCAAAAAGGTAAATTTTATTGGGTGGAATTACATCCTATAACCGGGCGCACTAATCAACTGCGTGTGCATTTAAATTGGCTTGGTTGCCCTGTTTTGGGCGATTGGCTTTATAAAGGTGCAACTGCACCGCGACTTATGTTACATGCCCGTAGACTTGAATTTAAAAACCCTATAACTCACCGCCAAGAGTGTTTTGAAGTTAAACCGCCGAAAGATTTTTTGGATGCCTGGAAAAACTTAAAATAAATTTTTTTATTATTGCTAATCTGCCAAAAAGCAATTTGATAAATGAGTGTTTTTAGCGCGGGAAAATACCGCCGCGGTTTTTGTCTTTAAATATTTCTTCTAAAGATGTGTGCATTGATTTTTTACCTAATGCTTGTTTATCTTCTTTTGATAATGTATTTGGGTCTTTTAACTTCGATGTTATAGCATTTTCCGCAAATTTACTGTAACTATCCTCAATATATTTTGTTGCTTCCGGTTTAAGTAAAAGTTCGGCATAATTATCCGTGTTATATTTTTGGGAGAGATTTCTAAAAAACCCGGCTATTTCCGCTAAATTTATGCCCCAAAAATCGCTTTTATGCCAGTATGCTACCGGTTGATCGTACGGAATATTATGAATTTGACGGTAAATATCATCTCTGGCAACTAATTCTACTAAAGTAGTCGGTAATTCATTTAAAGAAAATTTTGTATACATTATGCCCGGGAAATAGTCTTTTACATGTTGAAACTCATGTAATGCAATAAGAGCAACAGGATTATATGGTATTCCCTCTGAAATTTGTGGAACATTTGGACGTAAAAACATTGTATAGTACCAGTTTCCCTCATAAGCAACAGTTATTGTTGAGCCTCTTGCATCATCAGGGAAATAGGCGAAACTTTGCCACGTTGTAGCAAATTCAAGCCATTTATCCGTTTCTTGAGATGTAATGCCGTATTTCTGTAAACTACTATATAAGATTTGTTTAGCAATTTCATCCGCTTGCTGTGCATCTTCAGAGAGAATCATATAATCTACTCCGGCAAGATAATAAAGTTCATATATAAACCATAAATAAGCATCGTTATTGCCGAATTTTTGTTGCAATGCAGCGAAGGCATCGGCATTAATTCCAAGTAAAGGGAAATGCTCGTCTATTCTGCCGATTTGCGACATTGACGGCCTACCTTTATTATGTATTAAATTATAAAAAGCTAAATAGGATTTAAGTGTAGCGGCTTTAGTTAAATCAGGGGTGCCGTCTTTTTTCCATACAATTTGTTCATAAAAATTTTGATAATGTTCAAAATCTTTATCGGCTTGAGTTTGATTTAAAGATGATTGAATCAAGTTTTGATAATATTCTTGTTGCATGTTAAGTGAATCAGAAAAATTTTGTATAGTATCTTGTTTAGGTGCAATTTCTTGTGGGGACCTTGTATTTTGCATACGGGAAAGTAATTCCCTGCCTTGCCTGAATACTTCAGTTGCTTCTTGAGTCGAAGGGAAACGGAAATTTTCATTGCTTATGGGTTTATAATTTGTTCTGCGTGCAAATTCGGTGTCTTTAATAGAATAATCTTGTTGCGCTGAAGCAGGAAAATAAACCCCAAACCATAACACTACACTTATTATACCTACTATTACTTTTTTCATCATAAATACCCTGTAATGTAATTTTAATGGTTTTTTTATTAGATAACAAGGGCCTAAAGTCCCTAATTTAAGGGACAAAAAGACCTATTTTAATGATTAATTTATTTTGGTAATCTTCCGGCAAGAAGTTCTGCAAAAGGGCGTGTGGGTTCAAGTTTCTCAAGAACTATACGAAGTGCTGCTGTCATAGGAACAGCCATAAATGCACCCGGTATACCCCAAACAAGACCCCAAAAAATCAAGGAGCCTATTACTGTAACGGGGTGCAAATCAACACCGTCACCCAAAATTTTTGGTTCAATAAGGCTGCCTAAAACAAATTGAATAATTGAGGGAATCAATAAAATTAGAACAAATTTTACACCCCAACCGAATTGCAAATAAGCAATAGGCAAAGGAATAATAACTGCCAAAACAGAACCAATATTAGGTATAAAATTAAGTAATACGGTTAAAGCAGCAAACATTATTGCTAAATCAAGCCCACAGGTGGCATAAACAACCCACACACAAACACCGGTGATGACAGACATTATTATGTGAATATACAAGTAAGCGGAAACTTTATTTTGAATTTCTTTAAGTAAATCATTGGTAATTTTTGTGCGTCCGCTACCGAGCAACATAAAGAATAAAAAGATGAATATTAAAAAGGAGTATGAGATAAATGTCATAGCCCCGGACCCAACACCTTTTAAAAACTTACCATAATGCGGAACGGATAGAACTTCCCTTATACTTGTAAAATTAAGAAATTCTTCCGGGATAGGTATTTTTAACTCTTTTAAAAAGGCAGTAAAATGATTTAAAACTTCCAATAGTTTGACACGGTAAGTTAGGGCTTCTTGTGCAAAATTTGATATGGAATTTGCCACAAAAATTATAATAAGCACTAAAGGGATCAATACGACAGATGTTGCAATTAACACGCATAACCATTTGGGCCAACGCGTAAAATATTTAATATAACGGATAAGGGGGGTAATCATAGTAAAAACGAAAATAGATATTACCAAAGGTACTAAAATGGAACGGGTATAAATGAGTGTAAGTATTATGCATACAGCCGCAATAATAGTTAAGCAAATTGTATTTATTTTGTTATAAGCACTAATTGTTGCGGAAGCAGGTTTTGAAGTTTTATTCATAATATTTCCTGACCTCTTTAATTAAAGATATAAGCTGTTTTTCCAAATTTAAAAAATCTTTATGGACAATATCTATTATTCCCCATCTCAAATTAAGGGAAGCAGCAGAAACTTGAGGATCCAAAATTTTAAATAAAGAATCAAACTTCCTGATATTATTATTAAATACTTCACAGGATATAGCAAGTTCCTTTAATGTAAGGGTTTCTTCTTTAGGAAAGATTTTTAGAGAGTTGAAGCGAAGCTCTTGCATAGCATCATATACGTTAAAAGCAAATTTTTGTAAGGTTAAAGCAAAATTTAAAAAATCTTGTTCAAAACCTGTATCACGCACTTCGAATTTGCGCTTTTTTTGAACTAATATCTTATCAAACCTATCCCCCAGTGTCTTAAAATCTTTTATTAGTGAGGAAAAGATTTTAATTTGCTCATTAAAATCTAAGTTAAATGCTTTTAAGTTTTTTATCATTTGTTTTAGGGAAAACTAAAGAAATAATTGTCCCAACCCCATATTGTGAACGAACGGTAATATTACCGCCGTGTAAATTCATAATGCGTTTTACTAAAGCAAGGCCAAGTCCCCAACCTTCAATTTGGCCTGTAAAGAAATCATCTATTTGATAAAACTTGTGGAAAATTTTTGTTATATGTTCTTCCCTGATGCCAACGCCGTTATCTGCTACCGCTAAAACATCTTTTTCATGATCTTGATAGTAAAACAAACGTAATTTCTTGGACACATTATTATTGAATCTAATAGCATTGTCTACTAATTCCTCTATCGCAATTGCAAGCAAGGTGCCGTCTGCATATACCGTTGTATCATTTTCACATTTAATTTCTATGGTAGGGGCTTTTCTGCGTATTGTATTATCTGAAGAATTTACAGTAATAGAATCATCCCTTAAAATACATTTTGATGATACCTCGGAAAATATTCTCTTTACATTTACATTTTTTTTCTCTAAGTCATTTGGTAGTAAGTCACTAATATTAGCGAAACGAACTAACTTATCAACCAAAACGCTCAATTTTTCCCCTTGCTTATTAATATCTTCAAGGGCTTTTATGTTAAAATTGGACATTTCTTTGGGTTTAACTGTAGACAAAATAGCTTCAGAATAACCGTTTATTATAGAAAGAGGAGTTTTTAATTTGTGTGATACTAACGATAGTACTCTGGTAGCGGCATCTTTTGCTAGAGAATTATCCCCTAATGTTGTGTGTTGTGCTTGTTTATTTTTTTCTTCCATAATTACCTCTAAAATAAATAATTAAATCCAATACCAAAAAGATCCTTATTAGTATTATGTGTCGCAAATATATGATTATAAATTAAAGTTGTTATTAATTTTTCTGAAATAGGTATTATAGTTTTAAGCATTACAGAATGCGCGATTAAATTATTTTCATAGTTAATATATTTGTAACTTATAGAAGTTTTTGTTGAATTTTCAGTAGACAGCCAAGTAATACTTCCGCCTGCAGAAAATTCAGGGAAATTTAATACATAATCTATGGTTCCCAAATCAGCCAAGTCACTTTGATTCATAATTCCTCCGAAGTAAGAAATGTTTTTTACTTCGTCAGGATATGTAAACATATTTCCGTTTAAATTAAAATTATATAAATTTGCTAAATTTAAATTGAGGCCACCTTCAAACGCAAATTGTTTAAAATTTTCCTTATTTACAGGGGCAAGATTCCTTACAATATTCGCTTTTTGATTTGCGAAAGCAACTTGCAAATAACCTTTTACATAAGTATTATTTATCTCATCTTTTCTTATAAGGCTTTCTATTTTTACACTTCCTCCATAGGCTTGTGCATTGTTAGTATCGGGATACCAAAAAGGATTTATAGTTAAATCGAGAATGGATAGTTTTAATACAAACGGAATATAAAAAGCATAAATTTGATCATTCCTGTCTTTATGTTCGGTTAGATTAAAAATAATACCGGAAGAGATTAAATCTCGTTCAAATATATTTAAAGAAACCTGATTTTGCCAAAAACGTGAATTTTTAATAAACAAATCACCTGCATTAAAGGTAAATCCTTTTAGTGTTAAACTGCAAAATATAAGTAATAAAAGTAATCTTTTCATTTTATTCCCCCATTGCTTGGTGTATTTCGTCGTTTATTAAATCTGCTTCAGGGCCAATAATAACCTGCACTATACCTTCTTTATTAATTACACCTCTTGCACCCAATGCTTTTAAGGCTTCGGTGTTAACTTTTGTACTGTCATTAACTTCAAGACGTAAGCGTGTAGCACAGGCACCTAAAGTTTTTATATTTTCTTTACCGCCCAAAGCTGATAAATATTTTGATCCTCTTGAAGAAGATTCTTGAATTTGTTCTTTTTGCGGTTGCATTACAAGTGTTTCTTGTGTCGGTACGGTTTCCCTTCCGGGGGTTTTTAAATTCCATTTGCGTATCGCAAATCTAAATAAGAAAAAGTATAAAATACCGTAAATTAAGCCGACAATAGGCATAATTTTTGGGTTTGTACTGATGCCGAAGTTTAAAAGATAATCAAACAATCCTGCTGAAAACGTAAACCCAAGTTTTACATTAAGTAAATTCATAATTACCAAACTTAAACCGGTTAAAACCGCATGCAAAACATAAAGCGGAAATGCTAAAAACATAAAGGCAAATTCTATCGGTTCGGTAATACCTGTTAGGAAAGAAGTTAAAGCAGCACTCAGTAAAATACCGGCGGCAGCTTTACGGTTTTCTTTATATGCTTCAAGTATCATAGCAAGTGCAGCGGCCGGAAGCCCAAACATCATTACAGGGAAGAACCCCGCCATAAATGCGCCGGCGGTAGGATCCCCGGCAAAGAAACGCCATAAATCACCGTGTTTTACAATTTCGGCCCCGGCTTCAATTACGGTAAAATCACCGAATTGGAACCAAATGAAATTGTTTAATACATGATGTAACCCCAAAGGAATAAGCAAGCGGTTTGCCACGCCGAAAAAGAAAAGGCCTATATTATTACTTGCTATTACCCAGTTACCGAAATGAGATATCGCATTTGAAATTGACGGCCAAATAAAAGAAAAAATTAAAGCATAAATTATAGCAACAAATCCCGTAATTATAGGAACAAAACGTCTTCCGCCGAAAAATGCAAGGAACGGGGGAAGTTTTACTGCTTTATATTTATTGTACAAGGTTCCGGCCGTTACACCCATAATAATACCGCCTAAAACTTGCATGTCTATTTTGTCATCAAATACTTTTATTCCGGCCGTCATAATCATATAACCCACAAAAGCGGATAATGCGGCTGCCCCATGTTCTTCTTTAGAAAATCCTACAGCTACACCCAAAGCAAAAAATATAGGAAGATTATTAAATACAGCATTCCCTGCCGCCACCAAAAACGGAATATTTAACATATCCGGTTGCCCAAACCTAAGCAGAAGGCCCGCTATCGGGAGTACGGCAATCGGTAACATTAAAGATTTACCGAGTGTTACAAAAAATGCTGAAATTTTCTTAAAAATTTCTTTCATTATAAGTTAAACTCCTTTTTTACCAAAGACCTAACTTCGGCGACATTTACACATGTGAGAGATTTTTTTGCTACTTGCTCACATTTTTTGATATCTAATTGGCGAATTAAAGCTTTTATATCAGCAATCATAGCGGGCACCACACTTAAAGACCTTATGCCAAGCCCTATTAACAAAATGGCACCTGCCGGTTCACTGGCAACCGCGCCGCAAACACCGACAGGGATATTTTGTGATTTAGCACCTTCTATAATACTATTAATCATACGTAAAACAGCAGGGTTTAAACTGTCTGAAAGGAAATTTAAAGTCGGGTGTGATCTGTCTAAGGCCAAAGTATATTGTGTAAGATCATTTGTACCTATTGAAAAGAAATCTGCTTCCTTAGCAAATTCTTTAGCCATAATAGCAGCAGCCGGAACTTCCATCATCATACCAAGTGATACTTTATCAATATTTAATTTTTTCTGTTCTTCTCTTACAAATCTTTTAACGGTTTTCATTTCCTCTATAAATGTTACCATCGGTATCATTATTTTTGCTATTCCGTAAGGTTTTACCCTCATTATTGCACGTAGTTGAGTTTTAAATAATTCAATATTTGCAAAAGAAGTTCTTATGCCGCGTCTTCCTAAAATCGGGTTATCTTCGCGCATTTGCGGCATAAATGGAATATGCTTGTCTGCCCCTACATCTAATGTCCGCACAATAACCGGATTTCCTTTTTGTGAGTCAGTTATTCTTTGATAGATTTCATATTGTTCTTGTTCAGTAGGTGGTGTTTGTGTATTTGCAAATAAAAATTCTGTTCTTACCAAACCAATACCTTGCGCACCTTGTTGTGCACTTTGCTCGGCTTGATCTACTGTCCCGATATTGCCGCTTATTATGATTTCTGTACCATCTATAGTTCTTGCTTCTTCAAAAGCATGTAAAAGATTTTTTTCGCGATTCATCTTTATAGATTGTACTTTTTGTTTTACTTCATCTATATTTACAGGATTTACGGTGATTGTTCCTGAGGTTGAATCTAATATAATATCTTTTCCGTCCGGTATATCTAAAGCGACGGGCCCGGCACCGATAATAGTTGGGATTCCCAGATTTTTTATCATTATTGATACGTGGGACAATGTAGAACCTTCTGCCATAATTATGCCTGTTACATGGTGATTGATATCTCTTAAATGATGTGATAAAAGTTCTTTTGCTATTAATATTGTATCCTCTTTAAAATCAGGCAAGCCGTAACTTGTACCGGTTAAATCAGTTAGTATACGGGATTCCAAATCAATAAAATCAGCAATTCTTGAACGCAAGATATCATTACCCGTATTTTTTAGTACCTCTATTGCTCTTTCTACTGCAGAGGAAAAAGCAAAAGCAGCACTATACCCGTTAGCTATTGCCTGGCGGGTTTCTTGGATAAGGAACGGATCTTCTAAAATTGTAATATGGGCGAGCAGTATTTCTTCACGTTCTTTTTGGCCGTATATCGCATGGCGTTCTTTATCTAATGAGTTTTTAACATGGCTTAATGCGGTGAGGAATTTGGATAATTCTTCCTCCGGGGTTAAACTAGATTTTTCCTCTAATTTAAATTGAATATCTTTAACTAAATAGGATTTACCTATACTTAAACCGTCAAAGATTCCAATACCTCTTATTTTTGTTTCCCCTGTTTTATTAATTGTTTGAAAAGTTTGTGAATTATTATTTACAATCATATTACCTTTGATATCTTTTTGAATAAATTTTTTAATTTCTTCAGCAGCCTCATTTGCTTGCATGCCTTGCGATTTTATTTGGATTTTATCTCCATAATCTAT
>JAZRHA010000072.1:0-10739 GCA_045644515.1 Elusimicrobiaceae bacterium
ATGATAAAAATTATCAAATTTGGAAGGCAAGCCCAAAACTTGCCTACCAAGATATGCTTGATACAAAAAGACCTCTTGACCTGGTAAATAAGGAGATATTAAATGAATTTATTTGATAAAACCATACAAACCGTTTTGCAAAACAATAAACAATATATCGGTTTGCGCCCCGTCATAGAAAAGGAAATTTTGCATTATGATATTTTGAGGGAATTAAATAATATCGGCTTGCTTAAAAAGTTAACTTTTATAGGCGGTACTTGTTTACGCAGTTGTTATGGCTCACAAAGATTAAGTGAAGATTTAGATTTTTCAAGTAATTTTAATTTTAAGAAAGAGGAACTTTCCGCTTTACCGGAAATACTGGAAAAAAACTTATTAAAAAAATATGGTTTCAAAGCGGAAGTTAGCGAACCGCAAAAAGAAAGCGGAAACACTAATACTTGGAAAATCAAAATTCTTACAAGGGCTGAGCAAAAAAATTTACCTGCACAAAGAATTAATTTAGATATTGTTTTACTTCCAAGTTACAAAAAACAAGTGATGATGTTAAAAAATTTTTATGGTTTAACAGATAATATCAACGGGCTTATTTTGCAGGCAGAAACTTTGGAAGAAATTTTGATTGACAAAATTATAGCATTAGCCAACTGCCCAAACCGTGTGAAGAATAGGGACTTGTGGGATATTTTTTGGTTATCCCGCCAAAATGTTAATTTGGATAAGCAATTATTGGCACAAAAACTTAAAGACAGGAAAATAAGCGTTAAAGAATTTCGTGTAAAATATTCTAACCGTTTAGAAGAAATAAAAACGGGGCAAGAAGCATTTTTGTTTGAAATGAAACGCTTTTTACCGTCCACGGCATTTGATGAAATATTTACTTCCCATTTATGGTGGGCACAACTTATAACTTTGCTTAAAAATTTTTGTTTATAAGCACGCTGAAAATATTTGATTCTTTGCTTAAAACATAAAAAAATTGAATAAGTGGGTTTTTATAAATAAACTACTACGGGTTTCCGCCCGTGGTAGTTTACAAAGTTGCTGGGGTATTACAAAAACTTGGTGTAATATTGCTATAATATTGGTATGAAAAATTTATTTAAATTGTTTGCAGTTGTGCTTTGTTTATTATTCTCTTTGCCGCTTACAGCAGAGGAAAAAATAAATAATTTTGAAGTTCATTTTGATTTGCATCAAAATAATTCCGCAACAGTAAAAGAATATATCAATTTTACGGCGGAGCATAATCAAATTAGCCGCGGTTTATTCCGCGTTCTACCAAAACAAAAAGGCCAAAGTATCCATATTGAAAGCTTGACTTTAGACGGCGAAACACATCCTTATAAGACCGAGGAAGGGGAAAATGCTGTAAAAATAAATTTCGGCACAGACGATTTTTTACCACTCGGCGAACATAATTATATTTTTACTTATACCGTAAATCATGCAACGGCACCAACTCTTACGCATGATGCTTTGCTTTGGCCCGTTACCGGCGGCGCATGGAGTTTGCCGATAGAAAAAACTTCTTTTTACCTCACACTACCTTATGAAGTAAAACCCATAACAAAAAAAATCAGCGCAACTATCAACGCGGAAAATGCCAAGGAAAAAATAAAAAACTTTAACCGTTTGGGGGACAATGCTTTTACTTTTGAGCTTGCAAAACCCTTAAGCCCGGGGCAGGTTTTGACCGTCTATTTCCCGGTAAAAAAAGGCGTGTTTAAATTTAAGTGGTACGAAGTAAAATATATGCCGGTTTTTGTCTGCTTACTGATAATCATATATTACTTTATTATATGGTGGCTGGTTGGGCGCGATCCTGAAGAAAAAAATTTACCCACAAGGTTTTCACCGCCTAAAAATATTTCCGCCGGGTTTGTAAGTTATTTTTTAAACGGGCCTTTCAGCGCAAAAAATTTGGCGACGGTTTTTGCCTCTTTAATAGTAAAGGGTAAAATAAAAATTACTTTCCCTAAAAAAGGTGTACCGCTCTGCGAAAAGGTAGATAATCCCCGCCGTGTTTTAGATGAAGATGAAATACGTCTGCTTATGTGTTTCCCTTCTGAATTTAAGTTAAATAAAAGTTCCCACATATATTTGGAAAAGGGTTTGCTTACAATAAATTATTATTATGAAGGCAAAATAGATAATTATGTAATAAATAATTTTGCTTATATGCTTTTCCCGGTAATATTTTTTGGCGCAATTATTTTTTACTTTTACATGCAGGGGGTCGTGTCCGAGGTATTATTTTGGGGCATAATAAACTTTTTGATACCGCTTGCCATAGGCATATATACTAAAAATATTTGGCGTATTATTATGCTTGTCGCTTCTGTTTTAGTTTTGAATATAATAGGTATTTCCACGATACTATCGCCCAGCGTTTTGGCTGATCCCAATGTTATTGCCATAATAATAACTTGTTTTTTGACTGCCCTTTTTGAACATCTTGTAAACAATTTGATGATTAACGGTGCTGTTTTGCGTGACGAACTTTCCGCATTTAAACGCTATATGACTACTGCCGAAGAAGGGCGCGCGGCACTTTCAAAACCGTCTGAAGCAGGGCAAATATTTTGCGATTATTTGCCTTATGCTTATGCCTTTGGTATGGAAAGCGAGTGGTTTGAAAAATTTAAAAATAAAATTGATTTCCGCTTGCAGGATGTTTATGGGCCGCTTGTGTCTTCAACGGCATTGAATGTTGGTTTATTATTTGCTATTTCCGCAGTATTGCAAACTAATACTATGTTTGGTAAGGTTCCTGTTATCCCTATAGGAAAGGGTGGCCTTGGCGGCGGCGGAAGGTAAATTTATTAATTTAATTGAAAATATTTGTAAAAATTGTTATTATAAAAATAAAGGATAATTTTTAATGTAGGGCTAATCCCCCTAATAAAATCTAATCTGTTTTTGGAACTATATGAAGAATATAGTGGGTTAATGCCAAAAGCATTAAAACATCTAGAGTCCAAGACAGCAAACCATCAGTGTTTACCGTATACATACGGTAAACAGCGGTTGCTGTGTTTGGGTTCCCTCTAGATGGCCCAAGGATAGCAGCCGTTTTTTTATTGGCTGAATTTAAGAGGTAATTATGACAAATGATATTAAAGAACAAATAAAAGAATTTAGTTCTCTTATAAACAAATATCCGCACGTGCGGGAATTTTATATTTACAGGTCTTATTTATATGAGAAAACTAAACACTATCAAAAAGCCATAGAAGATTATAAAAAAATATTACCGCCGCAATATCTTAATTTTGATATAGCAGGTATATGCGAACAGCACGGTTTAATTAAAGAGGCGGAAAGATTTTACACCCAAGCAATAAACAAAGATAAAAATAATATTCACCAATATATCCGCAGAATCTATTTTTATATACGCATAAAGAAAATTGAAAAAGCGGTTTTAGATTGCAAAACCGTCCTAGAACTTTCCCCTAAAGATGAAACTGTTAAAACATTAAAAAGAATATTAACTGAAAATATATAAAGCCAAACCGTGTGCAATATCCGTCAAGTATTTTTTAGATAATTTTAACTTTTTCTTTGACGACGTGTACCAAGAAGTAAAACGAACGAAGTGAGTTTGCGGTACTCTAGGAAAAGAAAAGTTAAAATTAGCAAAAAAGAATTAGACAGCAAAGAATAGTTTTTGCAGATTACCTATCTTCATTAATGATAAAGTTATCCAAAAATGCTAAAATATCTATATGTTATTACCAAGAATATTAACCGCCCTAGTCGGTCTACCGCTAGTTATTGCTGCCATCTATTACGGCGGCATCTTCTATATGGCATTTGTTGCTGCCATCACCCTGCTTTGTTTATATGAATATGGGGTCATTTTGTTTACGGCAAAAAAACCTGTAAATAGAATTTCTTTAATAGTGTTTGGCTTTTTGATGATGATTGGTGCCACCGTCGGCACTATGCCGGTTGTTGAGGGCAGCGCCGCCGTATATTTGCCAAACTTTTTTATCGCCATAACACTATTTGGCATTTTGTTTGTGGAAATTTTATCCAAAAAACGTTCCATTGAAAGGGTCGCAAATACTTTCCTCGGCGTTATGCTGATACCTTGGGCTTTGGTGCATTTGGTATCACTCCGCAACCTTGAGCCTTACGGCGAATATTTTACATACATTTTATTTTATACCATTTGGATAGCCGACAGTTTTGCATATTTAATTGGTACCTGGATCGGGAAACACCGCTTAAACCAAGCAGTCAGCCCTAAGAAAAGTTGGGAAGGCGCAATTGCCGCAGTTATTTTCGGAACTGCCGCAACTTTGTTCTTCTGGGATTTATTTATACCCGCTTATTTAACTTTAAACCAAGCATTAATTTTGGGTGTTTTGATTTCAGTAATTTCCCAAATTTCAGACTTAGCGGAAAGCCTTATAAAACGCTCTGCCGGGGTTAAAGATTCCTCAAATATCTTACCAGGGCACGGTGGTATTTTTGACAGGTTTGACGGTTTTATTTTAACAGCACCGATTATTTATTACGTCGTGCTTTATATGTGTAAATAATGAAAAACATTGTTGTTTTGGGTTCAACAGGTTCAATAGGTGTATCGGCTTTAGACGTAATTAAAAACCTTGGCCCTAATTTTAAAGTCCTTGCGATAACTGCCAACAAAAACACAAAATTGTTTTTGGAGCAGGTCAAAACTTTTGCACCGCTTTATGCTGTTGTTTACGATAAAGAAAGTTATATGCAAGTTAAGCCCGAAATGCCCAAAACAACAAAACTTCTTGCCCCGGATATTGAAAGTTTAAATTTCCTTGCCTCTTTACCTGAGGCCGACTTAATTATTAACGGCCTTGTCGGCAGCATTGGTTTTACGCCGCTGATTTCCGCCATTAAAGCAGGCAAAACTATTGCACTTGCAAATAAAGAGCCTATTGTGATGGCCGGTGCAACGATAATGCAAGAATGTCAAAGGTGGAACGCAACGATTTTGCCGGTTGATTCAGAGCCTTCCGCTGTCTTCCAATGCCTTGAAAATGTGGATAGCCGCAGTTATCATAAAGCGCAAGGTGTTTCAAAAATTTTGCTTACTGCGTCCGGTGGCCCGTTTTTTAGGTATCAGGGCTCTTTAGACGAAGTTACCCCCGAGCAAGCCCTAAAACATCCGCGTTGGAAAATGGGTAAAAAAATTACCGTTGATTCCGCAACCTTAATGAACAAAGGTTTTGAAACTATTGAAATTATGCACCTTTTTAATTTGCCGCTTGAGAAGATAAAAATTGTTATACATCCGCAATCAATAGTACATTCCGCGGTGGAGTATGAGGACGGCTCAATTTTAGCAGATTTATCTAACCCCGATATGCGTTTGCCGATACAATATGCAATAACTTATCCGCAAAGATTATCGTCGCCTGTAAATAAATTAACCTTGCTTGAAATGCAACATCTTGATTTTTATGAACCGGATTTTTCACGCTTTCCTTGCCTTGCGCTTATGCTTGATGCAATAAAGAAGGGGGGGGCTTACCCTGCTGTAGTTAACGGTGCGGATGAAACCGCCGTCGCGGCATTTCTATACGGTAAAATTTTGTTTACAGATATCGCCAAGGTTATTGCTTATACAATTAATTTATTTAAACCGACTGCCGGGCCCTTAACTTTGCACGGTGCAGTGGAAATTAATGACTGGGCAAAACTTACCGCAGAAGAAAGCATAAAAACACTGTCCTTCAAAAAAGAAAGTATATAAATTTGTTTGGAATATTTAGGCTTTTTCGCAGTCTGTGCCGTAGGTAAAGCAGTTGTATATTTGTTTGTTTATTTTTTCATTAGTTTCTTGGAAAAATACGTCAAACATCGCCCTGTTAAATAAAATTAATGTTTCTGCTAAAGCAATTTGTTCTTCTTCATCAAAATCTTCTTCAAATTTTGTATCAAGGACTTGGGCAAATCTATCATCATATACACTTTTGTAAACTAAATTAACATAGTTTTTTGTTTCCAAAGAATCATTAATTTCATCTAGCACACTTAAATAAGAATCTGAGGGTTTGGAATAATTTTTAATCAATTCGCCGACAACTGTAATTGCTGCCATAGCACCTATGGATAAAGCAGCAGTTCCTTTGGGGGTTAGACTTCTCCTAGTCCATTTTGTAAGCCCTTGTATCCAACCTTTTGCTTCGGGTAATACCTTTTCTAATGATGAAGGGTTGGTTTTGATTAATACTTCATTTAAAAATTTTGCATCTTCTCTTTTTAATCTGCCAAAATGATTTTGTAAGACGTTGGCTCTGAGATTCACTCTTTCGCCGCTATAACCGTATCTTGCAATTTGTTTTTTCTCAATATAATCATGTTCTACAATACTTGCCATATCATTTATAATGGATATCCTGGTTAAAAACGAGCGGTCTGCTTTAGAAATGGAATTGTTAAATGAATTTTCTACCATTAGAGAAAAATTTCTTAACAAAGATCTGTTGCCTTTCATAAAACTTACAAGTAAATCTTTCCTGTTATAATTTATAAAATCGGCCCAAGTTACTGAGTTTACATTTGTTTCCACTATTTGCCTAAGTAATTTTTCATCAGATGTGAGATTTATTATTTTTATGGTATTTATTAAATCTTCTCCGGATGTCATTTGGGATAAAAATAAATCTAAAGGGGTTTGCATTTCGGTATATATCATACTTCTTTTGTGATATGATCCAATAAAAGTTTGAAGTAAACTTATATTATCTTTTTTCGTAGCTAAATTTATGATATCGGTTTTTAATGTTCTAGTTAGATATTCTAATTCTTTAACGTCCAATTCTTTACTCTCTGATGTAAAAAACAAGTAAAGCCTGTCAACAAAATCGGAGGCTAATTTCTCTGCTTCCTGTTGATTAATTAATCTAGTATTGTAAGTATTCAGATTTAATTCCAGCGAATTTTTTATAATGCCGGTTATATCACTGTTATCTTTTATGTTCAATGAAATATCGTTTGCCTTAATCGGCAACAAACCAATCATTAACAAAAGTATAGCCAGAAAATATTTTAATCTCATAAAATTCCCTTACTATATGATGCCATTAAATCAAAAATTTTTCAAGGGCAAAAAGGCCCTTATTCAAATAGGTCTTTGGTCCTATTATTTTAAGAGGCTGTTTATAATAGTATCTTGATTATTTAAGGCAAGAAATTTGCCACGTAATTCAGCTGCTTTCTTGCATTTTTTTAGAAGGAAAATACAAAGCACAACACCATTTGGAGTAAAAACATAAGGCAGGCGTTTTGCATACCGCAAACGTTCGGCATGGGTTACACAATAATTTTTTACCAAATCTTGTTTTTCTTCTTCAGTTAATTTAAAATAAGTTTCTTGCGGAAATACGGAGATATTTCTCTTAAAAAAAGATATAAAACTTTTTGGCAGTAAATCTAGACTTTTGGCCAAATCGGAATCTGTTATAACTTGTTTGTTTCTTATTATTCTAAAATTCATTTTTGTTCGCTTGGGATAAATTTTAAAATTTCTGCTAAAGTTTGTTTTAAGTCGTATGGTTTTGAAATAAAATAGTCTGCGCCGGCATTTTTGGCGCGTTCAATATTTTCATACCCGGTTAAAGTTGACATTATTATAACAGGTATTTTCATTAAGGCTATATCGCTTTTTACTGCTTGGCAAATTTCAAAACCATTTACATGCGGTAACATTAAATCTAGTAAAATAATACTTGGTTTGAATTTTTTAATTTCGAAAACTGCGCGCCGGCCATCATTAACCCATAATACTTCATGCCCTTTCATTTCCAAAGCAGGTTTAATAATTTGTGCCAAAGTTTTAGAATCTTCAATTAAAATAATTTTTGCCATTTATAATGCCCCTTTTGAGTGTTTTTCAAGATATTCTTGGGTTCTGTTTGTACGAATTGGACTGGGTTCGGAAAGTTTTAAACCCCAATATACAAAGATGCTGACAATACCCGGGATAATATAATAAACAACACGGTAAATTAAAGCTGCCATAAGTGCGGTATCCCAATCAATACCAGCTTGGGAAAACACTGTTGCCATTGCAATTTCCATAGCACCTATACCGCCCGGCAAAACTGGTATTAAGGTCGTTGCCATACCGACGGCAAAGCCAGCAAGTAATATTCCAATACCGATTTTTATACCGATTGCCAAAAAAGCTAAATATAAAATTAAAATTGTAAAAATCCAATCCCCACAGACATATAAAGTGGTGGCAGTCATTTTGCTTTTATTTTTGTGTATTGTTTTTATACCGTTATCAAGTTGCGTGGTAAAAGCAGAAAAATTATTTTTCGGTATTAATGCACCAAAAAGTTTATATATTATTTTATTTGTGTACATAAACATTTTGCGAAGGCCTTTGTAGCGAAACTCACTGTTAAAGAAAAATGCCGTTACCGCCGCACCGACTAAAGCGATACAGATAACAGCAATAAAATTTCTTATAATTTGTTCCCTGGACATTCCGCTTGAAAGCACTAAAAGTAAAGTGCCTTGCAAAATAATTGCAAATAAAACTACATATAAAAGAACGGTTATAACTATGCTTGCCATAACGCTGATACCTAAAGGAATACCGCGTTTACCAAGTAAATGTGCGCGTAAAGCAAAACCGCTAACACCCATAGTAGAAACCAAATAATTTACCGTTGTGGAAACAAATGCGATACTCATGCAAGCACCAAGGCTTATTTTGCGGCCGAGTAGTTTTAAAGTTTCCCAGAGTGACAAACCCATAAAAACATAAATTACGGCAGATGCCAGCAAAGATAATACTAAATAAAAAGTATTAACTTCGCGCCATATTTTGAGGAAATTATCTTTACCATTATAAATAAACCATACTAATGCCGATACGGAAATAAGGCAACTTAAGATAACCCAAATATGTTTTTTTATGGTGTTCATAAAACTCCTTTTATAAATTATATAATTTAATTAGAGGTTTGTTATGGAAAATATTTTAATTTCAGGTGCAAGGACAAATAATTTAAAAAATGTTACTTTAAAATTACCGCGCGGCAAAATGATTGTGATGACCGGTCTATCCGGTTCAGGCAAAAGCTCACTTGCTTTTGATACAATTTACGCTGAAGGGCAAAGGAGATATGTTGAAAGTATGTCCGCTTATGCCCGGCAATTTTTGGACCTGATGCAAAAACCCGATGTTGATTTAATTGAAGGTCTTTCACCTGCTATTTCCATAGAACAACGCGCGCCGGCGCGTAACCCACGTTCAACGGTTGCCACTGTTACGGAAATTTATGACTATTTGCGCCTTTTATTTGCGCGTATCGGCAAACGTTATTGCCCGGAGTGTGGCAGGCCTGTTGAGCAGTATTCTTTGCAGGCAATTTGCGAAGATATTTTAAAAAAATATTCCGGCAAAACGGTTACAATTTTAGCACCTTTGGTGCAAGGTAAGAAGGGAACATACGAAGAACTTTTTGCGCGCCTTAAAAAAGAGGGCTTTGTTAAAATTTTGGCAAACGGGGAGGAATATGATTTATCTAATCCGCCTGTTTTAGCACGTTATAAAAAACATAATCTTGATTTGATTGTAGACGAAATTTTAATTTCAATTGAAGAAAAAGAACGTTTAACCGAGGCATTAGAACTTGCTACGAAATATTCAAAAGGCCTGATACGTATTAAAGAAGAAAGTAAAATTTT
The DNA here is from genome assembly GCA_045644515.1 of Elusimicrobiaceae bacterium. Lineage (GTDB taxonomy): Bacteria > Elusimicrobiota > Elusimicrobia > Elusimicrobiales > Elusimicrobiaceae > Proelusimicrobium. The sequence continues at coordinate 9,703 of JAZRHA010000072.1, forward strand.
TACTTACAGCGAAAATAATGCCTGCGCGCATTGCGGTATAGGTTTTACGGATTTAGAACCGCGCTTATTTTCTTTTAACGCACCGCAAGGCGCATGCCCGGAATGTAACGGGCTTGGCCTTAAAATTGAAATTGATGAAGACTTGGTTGTACCGGATAAAAATCTTTCAATTTCAGAAGGTGCGATTTATGCGTGGAGTTCCCCGGTAACAAATAAAACTAACCGCTGGAAAAATTCTTGGGCAGGTTATTATTATGAAATTTTATCATCTGTTTGCCGCCGCCAGCATATATCTATGACAAAACCCTGGAAGGACTTAACCCGTAAGCAACAGGAAATAATTTTATTTGGCGGCGAAGATGTAGATTATAAAGTTTCTTGGACGGGTAATGATGCACCTTTTGAGGGCGTAATAAATAATTTAAAGCGCCGTAACAGCGATAGCGAAAGTGAATTTGTACGCGAGGCCGTTTATGAGAGATTTATGCGCGAAATTGAATGTCCTGTTTGCCACGGTGCGCGTTTAAATAAAGAGGCACTTGCAGTCAAAATTAATGGTAAAAATATTGCTGAAATTTCACAAATGCAAGTTGGGCAAGCACTTGATTTTATAAATAATTTAAAGTTAACTGCGCGAGAGGAATTAATAGCAAAACAAGTTTTAAAAGAAATACGCGCACGGCTTGGTTTTTTAAACAGCGTAGGGCTTTCTTATTTAACTTTGAATAGAAAATCGCAAACACTTTCCGGAGGGGAGGCGCAACGCATACACCTTGCAACGCAAATCGGCAGCGGTTTAACCGGTGTTTTATATGTGCTTGATGAGCCGACGATAGGTTTGCACTCACGCGATAATGACCGCCTTATTGAAACACTTAAAAAACTTCGTGACCTTGGCAATACATTAATTATCGTGGAACACGATAAAGACACCATGCTTGCGGCGGACCATCTTGTTGAACTTGGCCCTGCTGCCGGTTTAAACGGCGGTCAAATTGTTGCCGAAGGAAGTCTTAAAGAATTTATTAAAAATAAAA
>JAZRHA010000073.1:0-30853 GCA_045644515.1 Elusimicrobiaceae bacterium
GAGCGAAAAGAAAACAGATAATAAAAACAAATACTCACATACGGTTTTGTTACCCAAAACTGAATTTCCTATGAGGGCAGGTCTTGCTAAAAAAGAACCGCAAACTTTAGCCTTTTGGAAAGAAATTAAGCTTTACCAAAAAATGCTTGATAAAACTTCTAAGAAAGAAAAATTTATTTTGGCCGATGGGCCACCGTACGCAAACGGCCGCATACACATGGGCCATGCTTTTAATAAAATTTTAAAGGATATTATCACAAAATCTCATACCATGATGGGATATAACAGCCCTTATGTTCCTGGCTGGGACTGCCATGGTTTACCTATTGAACAAGCATTACTAAAAGAAATGAAACTTGATAAACGCGATGTTAAAGATATACCTGCCTTTAGAAAACGTGCAAGAGAATTTGCACAAAATTTCGTTGATATTCAACGTGAAGGTTTTAAACGCCTTGGCGTTACGGCAGATTGGGATAATCCTTATCTTACCATGTCAAATGTATATGAAGGTTTAACTGTTTCCGCATTCTTTGATGCACTTGAAAAGGGCTATGTGTATAAAGGTAAAAAAGCAATTTACTGGTGCCCTAATTGTGAAACCGCTTTAGCAGATGCAGAAACCGAATATCACGATAAAACTTCCACTTCAATTTATTTACGTTTTAAACTTGTAAATCCATCTGAAAAATTAAAGAAATTAAAAGATAAACCTACTTACCTTGCTGTTTGGACAACAACCCCTTGGACTATACCTGCTAACCAAGCGGCAGCAGTAGCCAAAGATGAAGACTATCGCATAATGGCTATGCCCGACGGTACTTATTTGATAGCAGCTGAAAAACTTGCTGACGGTTTCTTGCAAAAAATTGGGAAAGAAGCAACTACTGTTTCAACTGTTAAAGGGGAAAAATTGGTTGGTTTAAAATATTATCATCCTCTTACTAATAAGGAAAACCCTGTAATTTATACAGATTTCGTTACTATGGATACCGGTGTCGGTATCGTACACATTGCACCGGGCCACGGCGAAGATGACTTTAAAGCCGGTCTTGCATGGAATTTGCCTTGCACATGCCCTGTTGATGAAAAAGGTGTTTTTACCGAAGAAGCCTGGGAATTTGCCGGCCAACATATTTTTAAAGCAAACCCGGCTATAATTGATTGTCTTGAAGAAATTGGTGTTTTACTTAAGAAGGAAGATATAACACATTCATACCCGCATTGTTGGAGATGTAAAAAGCCGATAATTTTTAGATCTACCGAACAATGGTTTTTATCTGTTGACAAAGATGGTTTGCGCCAAAAACTTATTGAAGAAATAAAAAATACAAAATGGTATCCTAAAACAGGTGAAAGGCGTATAACTTCTATGGTTGAACTTCGCCCTGATTGGTGTTTGAGCCGTCAACGTTTCTGGGGTGTGCCAATAATGGTATTTTACTGTAAAGAGTGCGGTGAAATGCAAGTCCAACCCGAGGTGGTTAAAGCAATTAAAGAACGCGCTTTAAACGAAGGCAGTGACTTTTGGTTTGAAAAGTCTGCCGAAGAAATTTTACCTAAAGGTCATAAATGTTCTTGCGGTTGCCAAGAATTTGTAAAAGAAAAAGATATTTTGGATGTTTGGTTTGATTCCGGCGTATCTTGGAACGAAGTTTTAAAATACCGCGGTCTTGGTTATCCTTCGCAAGTTTATTTGGAAGGTTCCGACCAACATAGAGGTTGGTTCCAAACTTCATTAATTGCCGGTACTGTTTTGGAAGGCAAAGCACCTTTTAAAAATGTCATAACCCATGGTATGATTTTGGATCAGCAAGGACGAGCGATGCATAAATCAGCCGGTAATAGTATTGAGCCTGATGAAATTATCAATAAATACGGTGCTGATATTTTGCGTATGTGGGTGAGTTTCACTGATTATAGTGAAGATGTTAGAATCTCCCAAGAAATTTTGGCAGGCCCCATTGAAAGTTACCGTAAAATTAGAAACACTTTACGTTATGCTTTGGGTAATTTGTATGATTTTAATCCTATGAAACATACAGTAGTGGGTGCGAATTTGACGGAACTTGATAAATACATGATGTCGCGCTTAGATAATTTAATTAAGGAAGTTCTTGAAGCTTACAAAAATTTTGAGTTTAGAAAAGCAATTCGCAAAATTACGGATTTCTGTATTTTGGATCTTTCTTCCCTTATGCTTGATGCTTCAAAAGATCGTCTTTATACTATAGGTGAAGAAGCACCCAGCAGACGTTCGGCACAAACTGTTTTGGCGGAAACTATACTTGCTTTAGTTAAACTTCTTGCCCCAGTACTTTGTTTTACTGCTGAAGAAGTTTGGCAGGAACTTAGAAAATTACCACTTGGTACTTACCTTGAAGATAGTGTGTTTTTAAGTGACATGCCTACAAAAGCAAGTTATACTTGCCCCGAGGATATTTTAACCCGATGGGGAAAAATTAACGAAATACGCCCTCAAGTTTTAAAAGCACTTGAAGAAGCCCGTCAAAAAGGTTTAATAGGTGCACCGCTTGAAGCTAAGGTTATATTTAATTCTTCAGAAGCCGAAACTAAAGAGTTTTTGAAACAAACCCTTTCAATTTGGCCGGAGGTAGCAATAGTTTCCCAAGTAGAAGTTTCAGAAGAAGAAACTAAAGAACCTTTGGAAATTAAAGTCGTACACGCATTAGGTACGAAATGCGCCCGTTGCTGGCAGTGGCATGAAGATATCGGTCAAAACCCTGAATATCCTGATTTGTGCCCACGCTGTGCAAAAGTGCTTGCGGAAAATAAGGTTTTAGAGGCTGTAAAATAATGACTTGTAACTTTCTTTTGAGAAGTAAAAAATGTAAGTTTGAAATTATTGTTTTTACGACAGTTTTGTTTTTAGATCAAATAACAAAAATTCTCACACTTAAATTTTTACTTCCCAAAAGAAGTATTGATGTATTACCTTTTTTCAGTTTAACTTATGTGGAAAATACGGGTTCTGCTTTCGGATTATTTCAAAATGCAAATTTATTTCTGCTTATAGTTAGTTTGCTTGTCTTATTTTTAATGATTAAGTGGCGTAGAGATATATTATCCTTAGGTAATTTAGCAAAATATGGTTACTTAATGATTTTTGCAGGTGCTTTAGGCAATATTTATGATAGAATATTTTTGGGCCATGTCGTGGATTTTTTGGATTTTCATTTTTGGCCTGTTTTTAATATTGCCGATAGTGCTATATGTGTAGGGGCAGCTTTTATTGCTTTTGATGTTTTAAAAGCCAAGAAAAAGGAGATAAAAAAATGAGGAAATATATATACTTGATACTTTCTGTTATAATTTTTTGCGGTTGCTCCAATTCCGATACTTTGTTTAAAAAGGCTCTTAATAAAGACAAAGAAGGTAAAACGGAACAGGCCTTGCAAATATACAGTTTAATTTTGAAGAAAGAGCCTAAATTTTATTCTGCTTTGGTAAACCGCGCCACATTATATGATAAACTTGGCGATAATCAAAGAGCCGAAGCAGATTATAAAAGGGCTTATGAAATTTATCCCAGAAGCGTAGAACTTCTAAATAACATGGGTTCATTTTATTTAAAACAAGATAAAAATGGTTTAGCTATTTATTATTTAACAAAAGCACTTGATTTACAAAAAGACTATTTTTCCGCCTTAATAAACAGATCTGCTGCTTATCAAAAAATAGGTAATTATTCAGCAGCATACAAAGATTTAAAATACGCGCTAGATTTGCAGCCGGATAATTATGTAGCACTTTTAAACCATGCAATATTTCAGTATGAAACCGGGCATTATGTTAATGCCGCACAGGAGTTTACTGACTTGATTTATAAAAATCCTAAAGATCCTAAAAATTATTACAGAAGGGCAATGTCGGAACGGAAATTAAGACAATACGCAAATGCGTTGGAAGATTGTTCTGCTGCCATGTCTTTACAAAAAGATTATGTAGCGGCAATTTTTTGCCGTGCAGAAATGTTATACGCAAAGGGGGAATATGAGGCGGCTTTAGCAGATTTGAATAATTTGAAGGCAATTAATAATAAGTATATACCGGCTTATGATTTCGCTGGTGATATTTTATCATTGGATGATCCTGAAAATGCTGCACAAAATTACAAAGTAGCTGCTCAGCTTGATCCTAAAAATATAAAAAAATACAGATCAAAAATAAGTGCTTTAAAAACAAATAATGGACGTAAGTATATAGCTACCAGGCGTTTTTCACTAATAGATAGGGGGATATAATGTCACAAAAACAAATTGCTCGCAAGTTGACTTATTATATGCCCGATTCTTATATGTCTAGAGGGTTTTTTTGTCTTATCTTCCTGGTTTTAATAGTAATTACACAATTGTTTAGTTTTTCACAGAATATAGGTTTATTATTTTCCCTGCTTGTTTATTTTTGGGGGGGAGGATTATTTATCGTCGGTGCCATAAAAGAATTATTTAAGTTATATATTGGGTTTAATGCTTTTTTATCTTTTTGGGGTTTGCTTGTTATTTGGTTGGGTATTTTTGGTGTTTTACAATGGGATATGCCAAATAATAATTGGGTTTTTACAGAGCTTGCTTTAACTTTCATGTTTGCTAATTTTATAAAGGCAAAAGATGTAGTGTATCTAAAAAATTCTTTCAAATTTATTGAGAGTTTAGATAATTTTATTTCTCCTTCTTGTATTTTGGTAACGAATGAGGGATATAAAAAAGTTTTTTGTGAAGAAATAAAAATAGGTAATACCATATTACTAAAAAATTCACATCGTCTTGCATTTGATGGTGAAATAGTAAAAGGTTCCACTTTGTTTGATGAAAATCTCTTAACGGGTAATATTACCTTGGCATCCAAACAAGTCGGGGATAAAGTATTGGCGGGCTCAATAAACAAAGGTAAAGATGTAGAAATAAAGGTTTTGAGTACCAGGGCGACATCCCACATAGCTAGGGTTTTAGATGCTGTTAAACAGAGTGAAAATAGAAAACTTGTTAGAGTAAGTAATCTCGAGAGATCCGTTCTTATCTTTTTTGTAAGTACATTTTTGATTGCAGTGATATTAGGATTTATTTCTGTTTATAAATCTCTTGATGAGAATTATTACATATATGTTCTATCCAATATAGGCTTATTTTTAATGATCACTTCCCCAGTGTTATATATGTTTTCCGTGATTTTACCTTGGCATTATTTATCTAAAATAGATTGTCAAGGTAAGATTAAAATAAATGACGTAACAGTTTTAGAAAGAGTAAATGATTCAAGTAAAGTGTTTATAGATAAAACTGGAACGCTGACTACTGGGCATTTGCAAGTTGCAGAAATAATGCCGGCCCAAGGCGTAGATGAAGAGATTTTAATGCAAGCAGCATTGACTACTCAGCAAAATGCCCAAAATATATTTGCTTTTGCTTTAAAAGAATGGGGTATCAAAAATAAAATGGTGCCTTTAAAAATTTCTTCTTTGGAATTGCATCCCAGTTACGGTGCTTTAGTAAGAAGCGGTGAGGATACTTATCTGGCCGGCCGACGTACTTGGCTTGAAAGCAGAGGCATAAAAGTTCCAATGCCGGAAGAAGAAGTGAGAAAGACAGTATTCTATGTCGCCAAAAATACTACATTTTTGGGATGTATATATTTTACTGACAGATTACGTGCTAATGCCGCTACCACTGTTAAATATTTATTAGGATTAAATAAAAGGGTATGTTTGCTATCGGGGGATAATACATTGGCAATTTCTGCCGCAGCGAAAAGAGCTGGTATTAAAGAATATTATGGTAACATGTATCCTACAGATAAATCAGCTAAAATTAATGCTGACCAAAATGTAGGAGAGATAATTACAATGATTGGGGATGGGTTTAATGATATTTTAGCTCTTTTACAATCAGATGCATCTTTGGCTTTTGTTCCTACTAACAATTTATTTACAAGTTGGGTTGATGTCATTATAAAAGGTAAAGATTTCACTTTAGTTAAAAGAATTTTTGAATTGTATAATAAGGGGCAGTTCGCTGTACGTTTAAATTTGCTCTCGACTATTTTTATATCATTACTTTGTTATTCTTTTATTTTAAATAATACAGTAGATATTTGCCTTATTATTTGCGGCTTTTTTGTTTTAAATATTTTTTTGATATTCTTAAATTCTTTGAGGTTAAAATATGAATAAAGATCTTGATTTCGGTTATACTAAAACCCATGCAAGACGTGGTGCCGATACTAAACTTCCTGCCATTCAATGTTGGGAGAATCAATATGACAGAGATTATTTAATACGTATCTCTTTACCTGAATTTACTTCCGTATGTCCTAAAACAGGATTACCTGATTTTGCAACCATAATTATTGAATATATTCCAAACAAATTGTGCTTAGAACTTAAATCTTTAAAATATTATTTGCTTGAATATAGAGACATGGGTATTTTTATGGAAAATACCGCAAATAAAATTTTAGATGACATCGTTAAAGCGGCACATCCTAAGTGTGCTAGAGTAATTGCCAATTTTACTCCTCGTGGTGGCTTAAAATCAGAAATTATTACCCAGTACGGCAAATGGAAGGATAAATGAAACATCAAAATATAATTGCTTTATGTTTAGGAATTTTTGTCGCAGCACTGCTTTGGCAATATTATTTATGGCCCAAATATAAAATTAAGACGGCATCCCCGGAAATTATTAGTTCTATTGAACAATCTGCCCAAAAGGAGCTTGAGGAATCTATAAATACTGAAGAACCGGGGGAGGTTTTGTTTGTGGGTGAAAATATCTCACAGGAACTTTTGACGTCTCCTAATAAAGAAAAAGATATAATATTTTATAGTCAGGCAAATAAACCAAAAGATCTCTTTGAACAAATGACAAAAGATGAAACAAAAAAACATAATGCAATCAGTGTTGATAATAATGATTTTATAGTAAGCCCAAAATCTATACAACAGTTAGAAGAAAATTTAACAAATCAGGAAGATGAATCCCGCATAACTATGATAAAAATACCCGAGGATTTTTTGATTATAAAAGATAGTAAATCTTATGAAAATTTTTTGAAAAATAATGAAGGTTTATATCCTGAAGTAAATTTTGAAAAGAATGAAATAGTGATTGTTGTCTCTTCCGGTAAATTTTCTGATACTTTTTTTGAGATAGTGAAAGCGGAAAAAACTGACAATAAAATTAATGTTTACTATAGAGTTGATTTGATGACAAAAAACAAAGAAAAGGGACAAAGAAACTATAAATTAATTGAGAATACAGAATTACCTGTGAATTTCATTCAGGTTAAATAGGCCAAAAAATTTGCTAATATATAAGTAGTAGCCGTAAGCAAGTTGAATTGTAAAAAGGAGTGAGTTATGAAACAACTTTTATTTTTGTTAGTGTTAGGGGTAGTTGGTTATTTCGTTCTTTGGGGTGGAACGGCAAATGTAGTGAATAGAGCGGATATGAATCCTAAAAGATTGATTACAAATATCGCAGGGAGCATAGATGAAGATGCCATTCCGGAAATTGATCCTTCTCGCAATAAGTTTAGATTTACAGATAATGATTCTTTTAAACGCATAAAAGAAAGTGTTTTTATGACTTATGATTCCGATGCTTGTTTTTCCCTCATAGATTTGGTTTATTCCAGTGGATATCAAGATGCTGGTACATTGATAAAAGAATATTTTTCTATGTTTTCTTCATCTGATGAAGTAAGTAAGATGTTGCGTCTTTTAAGTAGCTATAAAGATAAACAAACTTTAAACGCGCTTTTGGAAGGATATAATAATGAGAACATAATTGATAAGGCACCTTTTTTAAGTGCTTTATCCGTTTATCATACTCCTGAAGTAGCCAAAATTATAAAAGAAGCGACTTTAAATGAAGAAGATTTGCAATTAGCTGAAGCAGCACAAAAATTGGAATCTGAGTTATCCAATAAGAAATGGTATGAAGATGGATTAAAGGTAGTTTCCGATGGTAGTAGTGATACCGGGGAACGTATTGGTCTTAATAAAAACCACATCGGTCAACAATATCATAACGGATCAGATTTCGAAAATCAGATGTCTCAATATTAATTTTACTGGGGGGTAAAATGAACGTAACAGAAATAAATCAATTAGTTCAAAAAGAAAGTTTATTTTTGCAAGATCTTAAGCAGGAAATTGCAAAAGTAATAGTTGGGCAAGAGGATTTAGTAAATAAAATCCTTGTTGCTCTTATTGCAGACGGGCATATTTTAATTGAAGGGGTTCCGGGGCTTGCTAAAACTTTGACGGTTAAAACCTTAGCTGAAATTATAAACGGAACTTTCCAACGTATTCAATTCACGCCGGATTTACTTCCAGCGGATGTTACAGGTACTTTAATTTTCAATCCCAAAGAAGGCAGTTTTTCGGTTAGAAAAGGGCCCGTATTCGCCAATTTGGTTTTAGCAGATGAAATTAATAGATCTCCTGCAAAAGTACAAAGTGCTTTGCTTGAGGCTATGCAAGAACGTCAGGTGACTATTGGGGATGAAACTTATAAATTACCAAAACCTTTTATGGTTTTGGCTACCGAAAATCCCGTTGAGCAGGAAGGGACATATCCTTTACCTGAAGCGCAAGTGGACAGGTTTATGCTTAAAATTAATATAGGTTATCCTTCTAAGTTAGAGGAAAAACAAATTTTAGAGCGTATGTCGGTTAATGTTGCGCCTAAAGCTACAGGAAAAGTTATGCTCGAAAAGATTTTGAAAGCACGCCAAGTTGCGGATGGTATTTACGTAGACGAAAAAGTAAAAGATTATATCTTAAACTTAGTTTTTGCTACGCGTTATCCTAAAGAGTACAAGTTGGATAATTTGATGCCGTATATATTATATGGTGCAAGCCCGCGTGCATCAATTTTCTTAACGAAAGCTGCAAAAGCCTATGCGTTTTTGGCCGGTCGTGGTTATGTAACGCCTGAAGATATTAAAGAAATCGGCCCTGATGTGTTGAGGCATAGAATTTTACTTACCTATGAAGCTGAAGCAGAAAATGTTACGACGGAAGAGATAATTGAAAAACTCTTTTCTACAGTAGAAGTCCCATAATTAGGTGCCTTATGGATACGGCAGAAATTTTAAAACGCGTTCGTCGCATTGAAATTGAGACGGGCAAACTTGTTAAAGAAACTTTTGCTGGGGAGTACCTTAGTATTTTTAAAGGTCAAGGCATGGAGTTTGCTGAGGTCCGTCAATATATTCCGGGGGATGATGTAAGGAGTATTGATTGGAACGTTTCAGCAAAAATAGGCAGCGTTTTTGTAAAAAAGTTTAATGAAGAACGTGAACTTACACTTCTGATTGCATGTGATGTTTCCGCTTCATTAATGTTTGGATCCCTCGGTAGGTTAAAAAGCGAAATAGCGGCTGAACTTGCTGCAGTTTTTGCATTTTCTGCGACACATAATAATGATAAAGTCGGGCTGCTTTTATTTAGCGATAAAATAGAACTCTATATTCCTCCTAAAAAAGGCAGGCGCCATGTTCTTAGGATTATTCGTGAGCTATTGGCTTTTACCCCCCAAAACAAAGGCACGGATATGGTACTTGCTTTAGATAGCATAAACCATCTAACCAGACGCGGGGGTATTGTAGTTTTAATTTCCGATTTTAAAACGGAACAAAATTATTCAAAATCTTTTAAATTAACTGCAAGAAAATTTGATGTCGTACCTGTAATTGTAGAAGATCAATTGGAGCAAAATTTACCTAGGGCACATGTTTTCTTATCTTTGGAAGGGCTTGAAGGTGGGGGGCAAGTTTTACTTAATTTGGCTTCTAAAAAAACGTCTGAAATTACTCAAAAAAATATGCAAAAATTGGATGAAGCAAAATTACTTTTTACCAAAAGCAGCCTTGAATATATAATAATACGGGACGGGGATAAGGTTTCCGATACCTTGGTTAAATTTTTTAGGCGACGTGCGAGGAAATTAAGAAGATGAAATATTTTGCAATTTTATTATTTATATTTTATCCGCTTTTTTCAATGGGCCAGGAACCTGCTCAGGAAACAGATAATTCTGTACAAAACAATACAAGAATTGTTGAGTATAAAGAAAAACCTAAAAAAGTAGTCTTTGCCGAACCATTTAAATTAAGTTTCACCTTGCCGGAAAAGGCAACTTTTGATGGCGAAAATTTAAGCCAAAAAGATTTTGAAATTCTTTCTTTAACCCAAGATAAAAATAATCCACTCGTTACAGAAATAACAGTTTTACCTTTAGGTTTACAAGTATCCACTTTAACTGCATTAGGTTTTATTACTTCAAACGGGGAAAAAATTGAAACTGAACCTCTGGAAATTAAGATTAAGGAGATGCCATCTAAAATTAAAGATTTGATAGATATTAGAGGCCCTTACAGACCTTTTAATTTCTTACGTTTAATGTCAATTTTGCTTTTATTTGGGTTGTTAATTGCTATAATAGTACATTTTATTAGGCGAAAGAAACGCCCGGCTCCGTTGAATTTAACACCTTATGAAAAGAAGGAACAACCCATGCATGAAATTGCTCTTTCGCAATTGGATATTTTAGTTCAAAGTGATTTGTGGGAGAAAAATGAATATAAACTTTATTATTCTGAAATTTCAGATATTTTAAGACAGTTCTTGTCTGCTCGGTTTAACTTCGGGGCGCAGAAAATGACTGCACGTGAATTATTTAAGAAATTAAAAACCATACCTGATTTTAAATTTGACTTTAATGCTTTGCAAAAATTACAGCAATCAATTAGTTTGGTTAAATTCGCTAAAGCAATCCCGACTATTGAAGATCGTGATAAAGTTTTAATAACGGCAAAAGATATGATTATTAAAAATAAAGAAACAGATCTGACACGCTATCAGAAAAAAGGAAATAATCTAGGAGGTAAAGATGAAAAAACTAAATAAATATTTACCTTCGGTTTTGTTTATTTTATTTTATTTACTGGTATTAGGTTCTTGTGCATTTTATTTTTTACAAGGCAAGACATTGGCAAATCCTAAATGCCTGTATTTGTTAATACTTTGGTTATTGATTACAATTTGGGGAATAATTTTAAAAACAAGAGGTGGGGTAACGGTAAAGTATCCCTTGCCGGCAGGAGGAAAACCTTCTCCGGATTTGATAACAATAATATCTAGATATTTTAGTTTGGCATGTGTTTCAATTAGTTTATTTTTTGCTATTTTGGCTTTGGCGCGTCCTCAAAAGGAAGGTAAGACACAGCCCCCACCTACACAAGGTATAGATATTATGCTTACTTTGGATGTTTCCGGTAGTATGAATATGCCTGATTTCATAGCTGAAAAAGCACAAACAGCTGAGGAACTTTATAATCGCATGGCAGCAGCAAAGGAAACAGTGGATAATTTTATTTCAGCAAGGACAAGTGATAGAATTGGCCTTGTAGTTTTTTCGGGGGCAGCGATGCTTCAGTGCCCGCTTACTTTAGATTATTTCGCTTTAAAAGAATATTTAGGTTATGTTTATGTTGATATGCTTGCAGGAACTAGCGGTACAGCTATTGGGGATGCTATAGCCGTAAGCACACAACATTTAAAGGAAGGAATTGCAAAAAGTAAAATAATAATTTTAGTTACTGATGGTGAGAATAACAGTGGTACAGTAGATCCTATTGCTGCAGCCAGAGCGGCCGCGGCATACGGCATAAAGGTTTACACTATTTTGATGGCCGGGAATATGTCAAATTTGCCAATGAATATCCCGTATAGAGATCAATTAATAGCCAGCTACCAGGAAAATACTCCCAAAATGGTAGAAGCCAAAATTACTTTAAAAGAGATTTCTGATATAACCGGTGCCAATGCCTATGTTGCTACCGATACAGCCGGTTTAAATGATATTTATGCTCAAATAAATGCGCTTGAAAAAACAGTTTACCAGGAAGTAAAAAAATTAAATTATGAGGATGCTTATCAAGATTTAATTTGGCTTTCATTGTTTTTTGCATTGCTTGCGTTTTTAGGGGGGAAGTTTATTTTTATTAAAATACCTTAGTTGCCTATGGAACTATTTGCAAATACAAAAATATTTTTTTATTTGATTTTAACGGCACTTTTAATTGCATTTTTTTGGCGTATCGGTTATTTGCGCCGTAAAGCGGTTCTAAAAATTTTGTTTTCTAGAACTAATTTTACATTATTAACCTCGCCGGGATTTAAAGTAAGAAGGCGTGTAAAGGATATTCTGTTTTTAAGTGGCATTTTCTGCTTATTTATTGCCTTAGCCGGTTTACAATGGGGTAAAGAACGACGGGAAAGTTCTGCTAATTATTCACAAGCCATAATTGCTATGGATGTGTCTTTATCAATGCAAGCTGAAGATTTTAAACCAAACCGCCTTGAAAATGCAAAAATGATGCTAAAAATGCTTCTTGAAGAAATTACCCAAGAAAGATTGGGGCTTATTGCTTTTACCTCTGAAGCCTATATGCTTTGCCCTATAACTACTGACTTGGATGCACTTAAAAACTTAAGTGATAATTTGAAAATTAATATGTTACCTGTTGCAGGAACTGCTATTTCCCCTACGATAAAACTTGCTTCCCGTATGCTCAGCCCTTATGCTGGGATAAAGGCCTTGATTCTAATTACTGACGGTGAGGACCATAACCCGCAAGATATTGAAGCCACATTAAAAATAGCGCGTGAGACAGGTATAAGGATTATAACCGTAGGTATTGGTACTGAGGAAGGTGAACTTATACCCATAAAAACAGCCCAGGGAACTGAGTATAAGAAAGATAAATCAGGTAAAACCGTATTAACTAAACTGGACGAAAAATCTTTGATTAATTTGGCTTCCAAAACGGGTGGTGCCTATATCAAATATACAAATGCTCAACAAGTTGCTGATGATATTGCAAATCAATTGCATGCTTTAGATAAAAGCTTAACAAAAACTACCGACACAGTAATATATAAAAGCAGATATCAAATACCCCTTACCCTGGCTATAATTCTAATTATGGGGGCTTTATGCCTGCCTATAAGAAAAGGTAAAATATAATTATGAGAATTATTTTAATTTTTATTTCAATCATTTTAACTTCACCTATTTTTGCACAAAATTCTGTTTTAAGGCAAGGTAATAAAGCTTATGATGATGGTAAGTTCGGCCAAGCATTTGAGCTTTATGAAAAGGCCGCAGCTAAAACCCCTCAAAAAGCAGCTTATAATAGCGGAACTGCTTTATATCGGCTTCAGGATTATGGGGCCGCTGCACAAGCTTTCGAGCAAGCTTTACAAGATCCCAAGAATAAAAAACAGGCGGAGTTTAATCAAAATGCCTTATATAATTTTGCTAATTCAGCATATAAAGCCGGTGATAAAGAAGCGGCAAAACAAGCGATGAGAGCAGTTATTTTGAATAATTTAAAAGATAATGATGCAAAACAAAATTTGCAATTTATGATAAGAGAAGAACAGGCCAAAAATCAATGCAATAATCCTAAAGAAAATCCTAACCAAAACCAAGATAATCAGAAAGATAAGCAGAATCATAACCAAGATAAACAAAATCAAGAAAAGCAACAACAAGATCAACAGCAAAATAAACAAAAACAAGAACAAAAAAATGAAGATTCATCTGCTAAAGAAGAAGCGGCAAGTGTTTTACAGATGGCCAAGGAACACAAACAAAATTTACCGCAAACAGATATAAGGAGTAATCAAATTGAAAAAGATTGGTAATACATTTAATTTTTTAAAAATACTTTGTTTTAGCGGTATTTTATTTTTTGTTTGTGCATTAAGGTTAAATGCCCAAGTGGATGTACACGCCGAAGTTAATACTACTACTGTAACACTTAATGAAGAAATAAATTTAACAGTTTACGTGACTGCACCTACAACAAATATTGAGGCTCCGCAAATGCCGTCCCTTCCAAGTTTCAATATTTATTCTGCGGGGCAAAGCAGGCAGGTAAACATGATGAATGGCAAAGTGACAGCTAATTTGCAGTTTAATTATATATTAACACCACGTTTTGCAGGTAAGACTAAGATAGAATCATTTACTATCAAAGTGGCGGGGCAAGATTATAAAACAGAACCTATTGAAGTGGAAATTTCAAGGAATACGCCTTCTGCACCCCGTACACAAGAGCAAACTTTAGCTCAAGTCAAACAAAAGGAAACACAAGAAAAGAAATCTGCGACCAATGTCAATTCAAAATTGCCTAATTTTTTTATGACGGCCCAAACAAATACTAAACAAGCTTATATTAATGAGCAGGTAAATTTAAAAATCAGGTTTTATCAGGCTCAGTCTCAAAATATTTTAGGCCATCCGGTGTATGATAAACCGCAACTTAAAGGTATGTTTTCTGAAGATATTGGTACAAGACAAGGTCAAGAAACTTTCGGTAATAAAATTTATTATTACACTGAAATTGAAAGCGCTTTATTCGGTTTGGTTAGTGGGGTGGCGGAAATAGGTTCCGGAACTGTTACATATACATCCAGTGAAGGGATATTTGATGCTTTTGATATGTTTTTCCGTGGGGCAAACGGTGGCCAAACGCATAAAGTAGAGAGTGATATTTTATTTGTTGATATCTTACCTTTGCCTGGTGAGAATAAACCTGAGAGTTTTTATGGCGCAGTAGGAACAGATTATCAAATTTCTTCTTCCTTAGATTCTTATGAAGTAAATGCGGGGGAACCAATAACCTTGACAGTTACGATTAAAGGTACGGGCAATTTGGCTGCCGTAAAAGATATACCTACACCTGAGATAGATCAAAGTTTCAGGATCTATGAAACTTCCTCCAATTTGACTAATAAAATAGCTGCAGGTAAATTAACGGGAACAAAAGTTTATAAGACAGTTATTGTCCCGAGAGCTTCGGGAAATTATACAATTCCGCAAATTGCTTTTTCTTATTTTGATACGGATACAAAAACTTATAAAACTGTTCATAGTAATGAATTACATCTCAAAATTTTACCACCGTTGAATAATGACCAGAAAAATATTTCTTTTGCTGAGGAAAATACCGCTGAATCCAAACAAACAATACAACATCTTGCGAAAGATATAAATTATTTGAAGTTTGTACCACAAAGTTATTTTAACAGGATAACTTCTAAAATAGCTGACTTTGGAAATAATAATTTTTATGCATTTATTTTAGTAATTTTGGCTTTGTTTATATCATTAATCAGAAGTGGTAAAGTTTCAATAACAGGTAATTTAAAATATTATTTGCATGCTAAAAAAAGTATAAAGAACGCCTCTAAGTTAGATGAATTACCCGAAATACTTAAAACTTATCTTGAGGCTAAAATGAAAACTCAATTAGGATTAAAGAGTATTGAAGATGTTTGTAAAGAGCTTAAACTCGAGCCTTTTACATCAACTAAATTAATAGGTTTGTGGAATCATCTTGCTATGCTTAAATATGCGCCTGCTGTTAATACTAATCCTAAAAATACATTAGAGGAAGAAAAAACAAAACTTATTTCCCTGATATCAGTTTTGGAAAAGGAGATAAAATGAAATATTTTTTAATTTTAATTTTACTTTTTCTAACATTTTCTTGTTTTGCTTTAGATCAGAACGGACAAGCCCAAGAACTATTTGATAGCGGTAATTATTTGGGTGCGGCGGAGGTATACCAAAAACAAATTGATGATGGCGAACATAATGCCTATATCTATTATAATTTGGCCAATAGCTATTTTAAGGCCGGAGATTTGGATAAAGCTTTAATTAATTACTATAGGGCTTTTCGCATAAATCCAAGGGATAAAGATATTGTAAATAATTTATCTTTCACTATGAAAAAAACCGGACAAAGTTTAATCCCGGATACTATGCCAAAAAGCATATTCCTGATTTATAATTATTTTTCTTTGAAAGAACTAAAGGGGCTTGCTTTCGCTGGATTGTGGCTATTTGCTATTAGCATAACTTTTTTTGTATTCTTTAAGTATAGGAGATTTTGGCTTAAAACGGTAATATTTTTCACCTGCTTTACTTTGTTTTTTACTTGTTTTTATTTGATTAGAGCGAAAAAGGATTTACAAGATTTAGCAGTAGTTATTGTTCCTAGGGCGGAGTTGCGCAGTGGGCCTTCCGACAATTTTCCTGTAGCATTAAGTGTTCCAAAAGCGCAATTACTGGAGGTACATGATAGAAAGGATGACTGGGTTGAAGTTTCCCTCGGGAATGAAAGTAATTTTAATTGGGTACAACAAAAATACATTGAATTTATATAGGAGTGGCTATGTTTACAAAGAATGAAGCTAAAGAACTTATTGAGGTATTAACTTATGTGGGGGATAATTTAGATTCACAAATTGAAATTTTATCTAAGGAGATAATCAAATCCTTGAAGGCCGGCGGTAAAGTGATTTTAATGGGTAATGGCGGAAGTGCCGGTGACGCACAACATATTGCGGCAGAATTTGTAGGTAGATATAAAAAAGAACGCAAAAGTTATCCTGCCCTTGCTCTTAATGCAAATACTTCCAGCTTAACGGCTATCGGTAATGATTATGGTTATGATGTTACTTTTTCCCGTCAAATAGAAGGTTTTGCTAAAGCCGGGGATGTAGTAATAGGAATATCAACTTCGGGTAATAGTGCCAATGTTTATAAAGCACTTGAACTTGCGAAGAAATTAAATTGTTATACGGCAGCTTTTTTAGGTAAAAGCGGCGGTACAATAAAAGATATTGTACATCTGCCGATAATTGTTAAATCAAATAATACACCTCGTATACAAGAATGTCATATTTTTATGGGGCATACTCTTTGTGAACTTGTGGAAAAGGAATTATAATGAAAGTTGCAATAGGCTGTGATCATGGCGGTTTTTCGCTAAAACAAGCTGTTATAGATAAAATTAAAGCACTTGGTTTTGAGGTGCTTGATTTCGGTACTAATTCTGTAGAAAGTGTTGATTATCCAGATTATGCTGTGCAAGTTGCAAAAGCAATACTTTCCGGGCAGGCTGAGCGTGGAATTTTAATTTGCGGCAGTGGTGTCGGGGTTTGTATTACGGCAAATAAATTTAAGGGTATTTACGCGAGTGTCGCACATGATGTATATACGGCAGCGCAAGGTGTAACACATGACAATATGAATATATTGTGTCTTGGTGGGCGTGTAATTTCTCAAGATCAAGCAGCAAAATTAACGGAGGCCTTTTTGACTGCTACCTCTAAAGGCCAAGAGGATAGACATTTGAGGCGTATAAATAAAGTTTTGGAAGTTGAAAGGAAAAATTTCAAATAAAACGAGGTTACTATGAAAATAAGTTTAAATCAACAATCCCAAGTTTTGAGTGAAGAAGGTTTAAAAAAATTAAAAGCGTTAAGTTTTAAAGATCGTTTTTATAAACACGATGCGACTTTATGGAAAACAGAAAAAGAGCATACAGATATTATAAATAATTCTCTTGGTTGGACCAATGTTTATGATTGGACATTAACAAAAGTTGCCGAAGTTAAAGATTTTGCCGAAGAAGTTAAAAATGAATATACGTCTGTGGTTTTAATGGGTATGGGGGGGTCCAGCCTCGCCCCTGAAGTTTTGCGTGTGGTTTTCGGTAAAAAGGAAGGTTATCCAACATTATTTGTTTTAGATACAACAAATCCTACTAAAATATTAGAAGTAACATCTAAAATTGATTTAGAAAAAACACTTTTTATTTTCGCAAGTAAATCCGGCGGTACAGTTGAACCGTCTTCACAATTTGCATATTTTTACGGTTTGCTTTCCAAAAAAGTTCAAAACCCCGGCAACCATTTTATTGCAATAACGGATCCGAATACCGGCCTTGTTAAACTTGCCGAAGAAAAACATTTTAGAAAAATTTTCATAAACAAAGCAGATATTGGAGGGCGTTTTTCCGCTTTGTCTTTATTTGGGATGGTACCTGCCGCTTTAGCCGGTATAGATATTGCAGAACTTTTAAAAGCAGCCAAAGAAGCCGGTGATATCTTTCAAAGTGATGAAAATAATCCGGCTTTAATTTTGGGTTCTTTAATGGGGCAAGGTTTCCTTAACGGTAAGGATAAATTAACTTTAATTATGCCAAAGGAAATATCTGTGTTAGGTTTGTGGATAGAACAACTTATAGCGGAATCTACCGGGAAAGAAAAGAAAGGTATTTTGCCCGTTGTTACTGAAGAAGTAGCACCTGAAAAAGATTACTTAGATGATAGAATTTTTGTAAATGTAAATTACAAAAGTAAGAGTCACAAAAATAATTTTAAAATCATGCCTTATATGGAAGTTGAGATGGAAGATAAATATCAGATCGGTGCACAATTTTTGCTTTGGGAAATTGCAACAGCTGCTGCCGGTGCAATAATGAAAATAGACCCTTTTGACCAGCCAAATGTCCAACTTTCCAAGACGATAACAAAGAATATTTTGGCCTCACTTGCCGAAGGCAAAAAAGATGAGGCAGCTAAAGCT
This sequence comes from Elusimicrobiaceae bacterium, assembly GCA_045644515.1. GTDB lineage: Bacteria > Elusimicrobiota > Elusimicrobia > Elusimicrobiales > Elusimicrobiaceae > Proelusimicrobium. The sequence goes on from JAZRHA010000073.1 coordinate 18,483, forward strand.
GAATTTTTAGTTTCAAACAATTTGCAGGGTGAAATTTCCAAGAAGTATCTACTTTCCGATATCGCAAAACAGGCAAACAATAAAGATTATTTTGCCTTGCTTGCTTATTTGCCTGAAAGTGAAACCCTTACGCAGATTTTTAATAAAATGAAAGAAGGTTTATTTAAAGCAACGCACCGTGCCGTAATTTTCGGTTACGGGCCAAGATATTTACATTCAACAGGCCAACTTTTTAAAGGGGATGCGGGGAAAGGTATTTTTATAATTTTTTCTTCTGAAGTTAAAGAAGATGCCGGTATTCCGAGCCAGCCTTATACCTTTAAAGATTTATGCCAAGCCCAAGCCCTGGCAGATTATAAAGCACTAGAGGAAAAGGGCCGCCGCGTTATAAAAATTCATTTGCCGTCGGAAACGGAAATTGCTTTAAAAGAATTATTGAAAACACTTTAATTGGAGGAAGTATGACAATAGCAACAAAAACAAAAAAAACCTTAACTAAAAAAGTGGCAACTAAAGTAAGAAAAGTAAACTCAAGGGTTAAAACTTTAGCTGTCGGTTTAGCCGGTAACCCCAAAAAGAATAATTGCAAAACTGCTTGCAAAAATAATAATGAAACCTGCAAAAATATCTGTATAGATTATCCGCAAAATAATGAAACAGTATATTGCGGGCATTATTGTTTCCGTTTAGGTTCAAGGAAACCTTGCTCTGCAATGCAAGTTTCCATTAACGGTGGGGAATGGCAAAATTGCCGACAGGCCAACGGATATTGGTGGTATGATTGGTGGAACTTCAATACCGGTAATTTTTACCTTGAAGCGAAGGCTTATGTGGATGGTAAAGAAGAACAAACCGCAAAACGCAAATTCAAAGTAACCTTATAAATCTTGAAAAAAGTTTACTTGCAAAATTATGGATGCCAGATGAATGAAGCAGACTCTGAAGAAATGCTGCTTCATTTGTTCGGTTTTGGTTATCAAAAAACAGAAGTATTGAGTGAGGCCGATTTAGTCCTAATAAACACCTGCACTATCCGCGATCACGCCGAACACCGCGCGTTGTCTTATCTAGGGCGTCTTGCAAAATGGAAAGCAGAAAAGCGGGGCCGTAAAATTATTTTTGCCGGTTGTGCAGCTGAGCGCCTTGGCAAGAAAGTTCAAAAACGTTTTCCGCAAGCAGATATTGTTTGTGGTGCAAAATCACTTGATAAATTCCCGTCGGTTTTGGAAAATAGTTCATTGTTTAAACCTGTTAAGACAGCGAAAACACCAAAAGAAAATACAAAAAAAATTACAGGCCAAGTAAGCATCATGCGCGGTTGTAGTTGTAAATGTGCTTATTGCATTGTGCCTTATGTGAGGGGGGAAGCTTCTTCAATTTCACCGGAAATTATTTTGGAAAATTGCTGCCAAAAAGCTAAAAATCACCCTGAAATTATGCTTCTTGGACAGACGGTAAATGCTTATAATTATAAAGGTTTTACTTTCTCCAAATTATTAGCGGAAGTTTGTAAAATACCTGAAGTTAAACGCGTGCGCTTTTTAAGCCCGCACCCTGTTTTTATTAAAGAAGATTTTTATAAAGTTGTTCAAGATAATAAAAAAATTGCAAGGCATTTACATTTGCCTTTGCAAAGCGGCAGTAGTAAAGTTTTAAAAGATATGAAACGCCTTTATACCGCTGAGGAATATTTTGAGATTATTAAAAATTTAAAACAACTTGATTTTTTAATCAGTACAGATATAATTGTCGGCTACCCGACTGAAACGGAGGAGAACTTTAAACAAACTCTAAACCTTGTAAAAAAGTGCGGTTTTAGTTTTGCTTATTGCTTTAAATTTTCCCCGAGGGCGGGCACGCCTGCAGCGGAACTTCCGGAAATTTCGCAAGAAATAGTGGAAAATCGCTTAAATATTTTGTTAAATGAAATTAGGGAGTGTTCAGCTTTGGCCTATAAAAGCCGCATCGGGCACAAAGAAGAAATTTTGTTTGAGACAAAAAACTCCGGCCGGACATCTGGGAATTTGTGGTATAGGACGACAACCCTTAGGCAGCCCGGCACAGTAGAAGAGATTTTAATTAAGGACAGTAACGGTAAAATTTTGAGATAAGAGGTGTTGGTTATGAGTAAAGAAAAAAAAGATTTTGTTGAACGCCGCCGCCATCCGCGCGTGCCGGTAATCAGTAATATAGTTGAACCTATTGACTTAACTTATACCGATAATACCGACGGTAAAGTACATCAAATAGTGGCAGTTTTGTCAGATTTATCCGCATCCGGTATGCGTATAGTATCATTTTTAAAGGCACCTATTGCCGGTACTATGCATATTAAAATGGAATTGCCTACCGTCGGAAAATTTGATGTTGAAGCAAAAACTGCCTGGGTGCGCCAAAAAGGGCCTGTTTACACTATCGGCATAGAATTTACAAAAATTGATAAAACTGTTTCTGATAAAATTATGGCACTTGCAAATGACTTTTTGGATTGCAATACCCGCATAATGCTCCGTTTGCCGGAAGTCTGCGTTCCTAATTGCAAATGCAACGGTATTTGCAATAAAATTCAAAAGGATAAAACTTTGTTTAAGTGAGCAATATCCCAATAATAATTTCCGGTCCAACTGCCGTCGGTAAGACGGCAGTTGCTTTACGCCTTGCCAAAGAATTAAATTATAGTATTATTTCGGTTGATTCCCGTCAAATTTATAAGGGTTTAAATGTTGGAACTGCTGCACCTCTCGGTAAATGGAAAGGGGGGAAATATTTGGTTGAGGGTGTACCTTATTATTTGGTAGATTTTTTAAGTATTGACGAGGTTTTTGATGTCTCGCGCTTTATTTCCATGGTGCGCGAAATTGCTGGTATTGAAAATAATAAAGTAATTTTTGCAGGCGGCAGCGGAATGTACTTTCAAAATTATTTTTGCGGTATGGATAATTTGCCGAAAGCGGACTTAATTTTACGTGCGCGCCTTGCACGGGAAGCCGATATGCACGGGCGCGAACATTTGCATAAACGTTTGCAAGAAGTAGATCCGCAAAGTGCCAAGGAAATACCATTTCAAAATATACACCGCTTAATTCGTGCTTTGGAAATCTATGAACTTACCGGCAAGCCAGCCTCGGCGTTAAAAAGCGGCAAGTTAAAGCAAGAAATAACTAAAGACAAAGCACACTTTTTTTATTTGGATATGCCAAAAGAAAAACTTTGCGAGCGCATTATAAAGCGTACCGATTTAATTTTTGAGCCTATGATTAAAGAAGCCAAAACCGCGCTAAATTCGGGTTTTAAAGAGCTTTCCCCGGGGCTTAAGAGTTTGGGCTACCCGCAAGCCATAAGTTATTTAAAAGGTGAAATTTCAAAAGAAGAAGCCAAAGAACAAATTGTAATTTTAACCCGCCAATATGCCAAACGCCAACGCACATGGTTTAACCGCTACCAAGAAAAACAAACAATAAATTGTGAAACTAAAACTGAAGCAGATATTGCTAAAGAAATATTTAATTTAATATAAAATACCCTCGGTTTTATGCCGGGGGTATTTTTGTGATAATTTATGGAATTAATTAAATGCAATTTTTAAAAACTGCTTACTTCCATCTGCTTTAAAAAGTCCTTGTTGGACTTGGTGGCAGATAACTTTTCAAGTAATAAACTCATTGCATCAATGGAACTTAAAGGCGATAAAATTTTGCGAAGTATCCAAGATTTGTTAAGTTCATCCTCGGTAAGAAGTAAATCTTCCTTTCTGGTTGAAGTGCGGTTGATGTCAATAGCCGGGAAGATGCGCCTGTCAGCAAGTTTTCTGTCAAGGTAAATTTCACTGTTGCCGGTGCCTTTAAATTCTTCAAAAATAATTTCATCCATACGGCTGCCGGTTTCAACTAATGCTGTAGCAATAATGGTAAGAGAGCCGCCCTCTTCAATATTTCTTGCCGCACCGAAGAAGCGTTTCGGGCGTTGTAAAGAAGTAGCCTCAAGACCGCCTGTTAAAACGCGGCCGCTTGCCGGGGTGACCGTGTTATAAGCACGGGCAAGGCGGGTGATAGAGTCAAGCAAAATGACGACATCTTTACCATTTTCTACACTGCGTTTTGCTTTTTCAAGTACCATTTCCGCTACCTGGACATGGCGCTCGGCCGGTTCATCAAAGGTAGATGCTAAAACCTCGCCTTTAACATTGCGGCTCATGTCGGTAACTTCTTCGGGGCGCTCGTCAATTAAAAGCACCAAAAGTTCAACTTCTTTATGGTTTGTTGTCAAAGAATTTGCCAAATTTTGCAGCATAATTGTTTTACCGGTTTTTGGGGCAGCCACAATCATTGCGCGCTGGCCTTTACCGATGGGTGCCATTAAATCAATTACACGTTGTGTGTTTGAATTTTTATCAAGTTCAAGCACAAATCTTTCATTAGGGTATAAGGGTGTTAAATTCTCAAAAAGCGGGCGGCGGGAGATTTTATCCGCATCAATATCATTAACTTTTTGGACTTGGAGCATAGCAAAAAATCTTTCATTATCTTTGGGTGGGCGAATAAGACCTTCAATTTTATCGCCTTTCCTTAAACCAAAGCGTTTGATTTGGGAGGGGGAAACATATATATCTTCCGCGCCGGCCAAATAATTATTTTCCTCGGAACGCAAAAAGCCAAAACCGTCCGGTAAAATTTCCAAAACGCCACCGCCGTAAACGGAGCCGTTTTGTTTTGCCTGCACCGCAATAATTTTGCCGATTAATTGCTGTTTGCGAAGGCCGGAAATATCTTCAATATTATAATTAATTGCAAGTTTTGTAAGGTCCGCCACACTTAAGGCTGAAAGTTGCCTTGCGTCCATCGGTTTTGCACCGTTTGGACGTTGCGGCAAGGGTTGCTGGTAGCGGCGGTTATTATTAAACTGCCTTTGCTGATATCGGTTATTTTGGTTTCTATCTTGCGTAGCAGGCTGCACCTTTGCATTATCGGCTGCTTGGTTGTTATCTTTGGTGTCTGTGGTCGCAGCTGCCTCTTTAACTTCGGGAGCTGGTACCGTTTCTTTATTTTCTTTTACTTCTTTATTTTCTTTCGCTTTAGATGTTTTGGAAGTTTTTGTTTCTTTTACTTCCTTAACTTCTTTAGCGTCGGTAGGTTTTGTTTCGGTAGGTTTTACTTCTTTGTTTTCCATAAGTTATCCTCATTATTATTTTTTTAAAGTTTCATATAAGCGCGTGATTTTTGTTCTTAAATCACTACGCGTTCCTTCATTAAAAATTATTATATCGGCGCGTTCTGCTTTTGTTGCCATGGGCAGTTGGGTTTCCTCGCACCTTTCAAAATAAAATTCGCTTGTTCCGCGTGCAAGCGCTCTTTTTAGACGTTTTTGACGGGAAGTATACACACAAATTGTTAAATCAAAGCCGTATTCTAAGCCTCTTTCAAAGAGTAAAGGAATTGCAAAAACCACAATTTTTTTAGAAGTGTTTTTGATTATTTCCATACCCTCTTTTAAAACCAAAGGGTGTAGCATATTTTCAAGTTCCTTTAATTTTTGCGCGTCTTTAAAAACGAGTTGTGTTAGCTTTTCTTTATCGTCGGTACCAAAGGCCGCTTTAAGTTTATCTTTTAAAGTCTTGCGGTATTTTGCGGCCGAAGTATCGGCGCAAATTGTTTCTGCGCCAAGGGCGGCAAATTCTTCTAAAACAGCGGTTTTGCCGCTTGCAATACAGCCGCTTAAAGCAATCACAATTTTACCTTCTTTACGGAAATCTAAAACATTTTTCATAATACCGGCCCCATATTGTTTAAATTTTTACCGGCTTTTGCTTTGGCTACAAGCGGAACTCTTAAAGTTAAACAGTTTTCCATTTTCGCTATTGCCCAGACGGAGAAAGTTTTAAGTTTTTCTTCGGGAAGTTCAAAAACAAGTTCATCATGAATTTGCAAAAGCATATTTATGTCTTCGGGCAGTTCTTTATAAATATCAAGCATAGCCTTTTTAATAATGTCTGAAGATCCGCCCTGCACCACGGTGTTTACCGCCGCACGCGAGGCAAAACTTACCATCCGCGGGTTTGAATCCTGAAACTCCGGTATATACCTAATATGCCCAAGCATTGTGGTTACAAAACCGGCTTTGCGGGCATCGGCAACGGTTTTATTTATCCAAGATTTAACGGTGTCATAACGCGCGAAATAACTGTCAATATAATCTTTTGCCTGCGTCATTGTGATACCGAGTGATTGCGATAAAGCCATGGGTCCTTGCCCGTAAACTATGCCGAAGTTTATGCCCTTTGCATGTGCACGGTCCTCTTTTGTTACTTCCGCAATCGGCTTATTAAATACTTCCGAAGCAGTGCGTGTGTGAATATCATCAGCACTCTTAAAAGCATGAATTAATGTTTCGTCTTGCGAAAGGTGTGCAAGCACTCTTAAATCAATTTGGGAATAGTCTAAAGATAATAAGACTTTGCCTTCTCCTGCGCAAAATGCCTGGCGTATTAAGCGGCCCTTTTCCGAACGCGCCGGGATATTTTGTAAATTGGGGTTAAAACTTGAAAGGCGGCCCGTTACCGTCCCTGTTTGATTAAAATTTGTATGCACGCGGCGGTTAGTGTCTGCCAAATCAAGCAAAGAATCAACGTATGTTGCTTTTAGTTTAGCCGCCTCGCGGTATTTTAAAATCAGTTCGCAAACAGGGTGGAATTTTTTAAGGCCTTCCAAAGTTTCTTCGTCGGTAGAATAACCGGTTTTTGTTTTGCGAAGTACCGGCAGTTTTAATTTTTCAAACAAAAGAACACCAAGCTGTTTTGGGGAATTTATGTTTACTTGCCCACCCACAAGTTTATCAATTTCCTTTTGCGTTGTTTCCATTTCAGACGATAAAAGCAAAGCCAAAGTTTTTAGCCAGGTTATATCCACTTCAATGCCGTCCGCTTCCATGGCAAGCAAAACACTTTCAAGCGGTGTTTCAATTTCTTTAAAGACTTTTGCTTGTGCGCTTGTATTTAAAATATTTTCAAAATGCTTTTTTAAATTAAAGATATTTTGTGTGTATAAGGCAAATTTTTCATTTGTTTCAACGTCGGGGTTAATAGTTGTTTTTAAACTTTTGGCAAGTAAATTATCTAAACTGAAATCTTGCGCAGGGTTTAAACAATAAGCGGCAAGTTCAAAGTCAAAAACATTCAAGTATGCCTGTTTTTTCGGGGTAATATTTAGAACGCGTAAAGTATATTTTAAGTCGTGTGCAAGTTTTAGTGTTTGGTTATCTTGCACTATTTGGTTTAAAATTTCTTTTTCTTCCGGCGTAATTTCCTGTATTTTTTTAACGGTAAAATCATTTGCATTTAATGCAAGCATTAAAGTATCATCTTCGGCGTAAATAAAGATTTCAAAAGCACCGCGCGCTTTGTTTAAAATTGTTTTAAAATCTTGAGGACTCGGTAAAACTGTATCTTGTTTTTTGGGGGTGGCTTCATTAAAATTAAATAATTCGCCCTGTGTAAAAAGTTCTGTTTGTTGGTTTTGCGCCTGTTGTTTTTGTAAGTCTTTTAAAAAATTATTTAAATTTTTAAATTCAAAACGTTCTGCAAAAGTTTTAACATCGTCTAAATGCGGGGGGGATACTTTAAAATCCTCAAACTGTAAATCAAACAAATTATCTTTAAGTAAAATAAGTTGCTTTGAAAGTTTGGCAGATTCTTCACCTTTCAAAATTTTCTTTTTTAGGGCGTCTTTTAAATCGGGGTTATTTTCTTTTGCCGCTTTAATAATATCTTCCACACTGCCGAAGGCATTTACCAAAGTTTGCGCACTTTTTGCGCCGATGCCTTCCACGCCCGGCACATTATCGGAACTGTCCCCCAAAAGTGCCAAATAATCAGCCATATATTTGCATGGTACACCGAATTTATTTTGGCAAACACTATCATCGCGGTAATCGTCTTGCGGGGAGCCTGACCAAAGTTTAACATGCTCGCCTACAATTTGATAAATATCTTTATCGCTTGTAATAATTATTGTATCAATATTGTCTTTGCCGGCAATTTTGGCGCAACTTGCCATAAGGTCATCAGCCTCCGCACCTTGAAGGGCAATAACTTTAAGCCCAAGTGCGGTACAAACATCACGCGCGATTTTAAGTTGATTTACAAGGGCCTCATCCGTAGGTGGGCGGTTGGCTTTATATTCTTTAAAAATTTCATGCCTGAAAGTGGGGCCTTTTGAATCAAAGCAGACGGCAATATGCGTCGGCTTTTTATTTTCCAAAAATTTCAGCAGCCAATTTACAAAACCATACAATGCACCCACTTCCTCGCCTTTTGCGGAAGTTAAAGGCGGCAAAGCATGATAGTTCCTGTGTAAAATACCGTGTGCGTCAATAATAAAGAATTTTTTATCTGGCATAGGCCTTTAAAAAACTGTTAAATTTTTGGGAAACCCCGTTTTGGGAAAGTTGCCCGCCCTTTCCGAGCGGGCTATTGATAAGAATATATTACAAATAATTAGAGCAACGCGTCAAGTTGTTTTTTGATTTCTTCTTTGCTTTGAAGACCGTTTAAGGTAACTTCCGGCGTGCCGTTTTTAAAGATAATTACAGTCGGAATAGAGGAAATTTGAAATTTCCCGCTTTGTTCCGGTGCATCATCTGTATTTATTTTGCAGATTTTCGCTTTACCCTCATATTCTTTAGCGATTTCTTCAATGACGGGCCCAAGCATTCTGCAAGGTCCGCACCAAGGTGCCCAAAAGTCCACGAGGACGACACCTGAATCTTTTAAAACTTCTTGGTCAAAGTTTGAGTCGTTTAATTGTATTTCCATAAGAACCTCTTATATAACCTCTTAAGTATAGAATAGAATTTATTACCCCAAATGTCAAGTGATAAGATATTTTGTTTTTACTGTGCAGAGCTTTAATACTTACGCGCGCTACGGTTTTGCGTTCTTGAATTTTTCCTTAATTTTATCAAAAAATGTTTTCGGCTCAGGTGTTTCTTTTACTCTTTCTTTAGTGTAAAATCCGACGTATTTTATAAGGTTTTTATATTCTTTATCGGTTGGTGTAATAATTTCAATTTCGTTAGTGTCTTGGTTAAATTTCAGGCAGCTTCCTGGTGGAACGTCTATAACATTGTATCTTGTATTGATCCAAGTATTCACATATTCTTTATTACAAGAAGATGCTACTGAGTTGGTTTTAATAAAAGATCCTTCAAAATCTTTTTGGTCCCGATATATCACTTTGCTATCTATAAAATATTCATTTTCCGTTACAAAAACATATTCACCTAATTTGATACCTAATTTACCCAGATATTCTGGTTTTAAATTAGGTCCTTTATATTTTTTTGGTAGTTTTGATTTATATTCTTTTAAACACTCGGAATATTTTTCTTTTGCTTTTTCTCCTTGCTCTTTATAAAATTTTGTCATTTCATATGTCATATTCGCATTAACAATTTGTGGTACAAATGTAAAAAGACATAGTAATAAAATAAAACCAATATTCAATTTTTTCATAAACACTCCTTTCTAATATTTTACCTTATCTTTTTTACTTACCCAAATTTTGAACGGTTCGGGCGCATCTTTTAAGGGTAAATGATGTGTCTTAATTTTGCGCTTATTTTGCGGTAAGGCAATTTCTTTGTAAATAAAACTGTCATCAAAGCCTGCGCGCGCGGCAATATTCTTTTCCGCCGCATAATAAAGGGCTTTCGGGCGCGCCCAATAAATCGCGCCAAGGCACATCGGGCATGGCTCTGCGCTTGCATAAATCGTGCAGCCTTTTAATTGAAAATCTTTCAATTTTTTGCACGCTTTGCGTATGGCATTGACTTCCGCATGCGCAGTCGGGTCCTTTGCGCTTGTAACGGTATTATTTGCTTTTGCAATAATTTTACCGTCTTTAACAATAACCGCACCAAAAGGGCCGCCTTTACCGCTTTTTGCGCTTTTGGCTGCTAATTTTATGGCCATTTCCAAAAACTTTTCGTGTTCAGATAATTTTGTCATATTAGTCCTCCCTATAATGTGTACCTAAACTGTGTTTATTTTTTAAGGCACCGTAAGTTACAAGTAAGGCGGTTTGAGCACCGTCGCGCAGGTGCAAAAGTTCGGGGGTAAGTTTGCAACCTTTGTAAAAGACATCAATTTCATTTTTTAAATGCCTTAAAATCTTTTCAGCACGTGTCAAACGGTCTTTACTGCGTATTAAGCCTACATAATTCCACATTGTATTTTTTATGACGGAAATATCTTGTAAAATTAAATTTATATCAGGGTCTTTTGTTGCCATGCGCCAGGGTTTTGGTGCCGGCAAATAAAACTTTTGGGTTTTAAGTTCTTTAATATCAGCCTCCGCGCAAAGTGCGGAAAAGGCAACTGCCTCAAGCAAAGATGTACTGGCCAAGCGGTTTGCACCATGGAAACCTGTGCAAGCACATTCACCAATAGCGTTAAGGTTTAAAATATTTGTGCGCCCGTTTAAATCTGTAAAAATACCGCCGCAAAAATAGTGCATGGCAGGCATTACCGGTATTGCTTGCTTTGTAATATCCACGCCACTGTTTAAACAGGTTTTGTAAATGTTAGGAAAGCGGGTTTTAATAAATTTCGGCGTCATGGATTTTAAAGAAAGATAAACGCAATCGCTTTTTGTTTTTAAGCGTTCATGTTCAATAGCGCGCGCAACGATATCACGCGGTGCAAGGTCCTTTAATTTATGATAATTTTGCATAAAAGGTTTGCCGAATTTATTTATTAAAACTGCACCTTCGCCGCGGACGGCTTCCGAAATTAAAGCGTTTCTGTTACCTAATGCAAAAACCGTCGGGTGGAACTGTGTATATTCCATATTTATAACGCGTGCACCGATGCGGTAAGCCATCGCAATACCGCTGCCGTAAAGCGTATCAATATTTGTTGTGTATTTGAAAATCTGGCCAAGGCCGCCCGTCGCAAGCACGGTTTTTTTGGCGACAACCGCAAAAACATTTTTGGTTTTATTATCCAAAATATATGCACCGAAACAGGTTAAAGGCTTATATAAATCCTGCGGGTTTTGGGAGTTATGCGATAAAGTTAAAAGGTCAATCGCCGATGCGTTTTCAATAATCTTAACGGTTTTTAATTTTTTTAAAACATTTTGCATTGAATCAATCAAAGCCTTGCCTGTTGCATCTTTACTGTATAAAATGCGGCGTTTTGAGTGGGCTGCCTCTTTAGTCAATGCAAATTTACCGTCGGGGTTTTTATTGAAATCGGTTTTGAAGGTTTTAATAAAATACTTTTCTATAACTTTAAAACCCTCTTTGCAGGCGGTTAAGACAGCCTCTTCATTACATACACCGCAGCCGGCGCGTTGAATATCTTTTAGGAGTAAAGAAAAGTCAGGTTTATCTTCGTAAATTATACCGCCTTGTGCAAGAGCGCTGTCACAGTCCTTTAAAGTTTCAGCCGAAATTAAGGTGCATTTAAAGCCGGCTGCGCCCAAAATATAGGCGTAAAGCGAGCCTGCAATACCGCTGCCGATAACTAAAACATCTGTTTTTATTGTTTTCATAATTCTCCTAAAAGATAAAACCTTCTAAATTTTTTGCAAGCAAAGCATAATTTTTTGCCGGCACTTCTTCTGCGCGTGAAGATACTTTTAAACCCGAACTTACTAAAATTTTTGATAAGGCAACTTTATCTTTTTTATACTTTTCCACTAAAGCATTAAGAACAGTTTTCCGGCGGTAAGAAAATGCCGTTTTAACTGTTTCTTTAAAGTTAGCATAATGTGCTTTATTTGTAAATAGTTTTTGTGGGCGAGGAGTAATAAATAAGACCTCGCTTTCAACTTTCGGTGGGGGGTTAAAACTGCCCGGGCTTACACGGCAAACCGGCCTGCTTTGCGCAAGTGCCTGGAATAAAACACTTAAAGCGCCATAGTGTTTGCTTTCGGGCAAAGCATAAAGTTTTTGGGCTTGCTCACGCTGAAACATAAAAACTGCCGACGCAAAATTATCAAGTTCCAGCACTTTTAGCAAAATTTGCGCTGCATCAATATAAGGCAAATTGCTAACAAAATTAAGTTTATTTTCTTTACTTAAAAATTGCAAATCAAGGTCAAGGAAATTGCCTTGAATTATTTTTACACCGGCCCAATCCGGCAAATTTTGTTTTAATTTTGCAACCATTAAAGGGTCAATTTCTATGACGGTAAAATTTTGAACACCGCGTTCAATTAAAGGTAAAGTTAGAGCACCTTGTCCGGGGCCGATTTCAACTAAAGTACCGTCTAAATTATCAACAGCGGTATCAACTATTTTATTTATGATTCCTTTATTTACTAAAAAATGTTGGCCGTATTTTTGCATAATTAATCCTCAAGAATTGCGAT
>JAZRHA010000074.1:0-35746 GCA_045644515.1 Elusimicrobiaceae bacterium
TATTTATAGTCGTATTCACGATGGTTCTGATACTCAAAATGATAATACAGGTATAACTTTGGAGCAATTTAAAAATTGGATAAGTTATTACAAGAAATTTGCAAAACAAAATCAAAAGTTACAAAAAGTTTATAATAAGTATGTTTACGATAGAACAAATATGGTTTATAAATATCATCTTGCAAGTAAAGAAAAGCAAAATTGCCATGGCATTGAACAATTTTTAAAGCAGGAAAACCTACTTTTTACCCCGGTAAACTTTTGGCATAAAATAAGGACAAAATGGTATTTTAAACCTTTTAATCGTTTTATGCGAATTTTTTATAATACCGGTTACTACAAACAATTCTTGAGAGATTTACCTAATAGATAAAAAACTTTTTTAGCGATGCTGGCAATTTGCTTGTAAAATTTTGATAGCGCAAACCTAAAGTAAATGTTAAAATCTTCCCAAGTTGCCCCGTCGGCAAATAAAGCAAAGCCAAAGTAAATAAAAACAGTAAACCGCAAATAAATATTCTTATAAATACTGTTTGCCCCGTCAATACTTGCGCTAAAAATGCGGAAGGTATTAAAGCAAGTAAATTTAAAATTATCAAAAACCCGGCATCTTTCAAAGGTAGCCAAAATTTAATTTGCGGTATATGGTTTTTAAAAAACAAAGCCACAATAAAGTAACCGAAAATTGAACAACCGAGTTGCGTATACGGGTAAGCAAAAGGCCCAAAGCGCGTGATAAAAAAGTACATTGCACCGATTATTACAATGTCCCTAAAAATCATATACTTAAAACTTTCTTTAATTTTACGTGTGCTTGCAATAATACTGCCGGCAAAAGGGGTTAAGACCGTCGTAATAAGCAAAATCATCATGGGCCGTAAAAATCTAACTACATTAGCGGAAGATTGTAAATTAAATTCCCCGCGCTTAAAAAATAAATTCACAATATCCGGCGCGAAATAACATGTGAAAATTGCCAAAGGTACCATAATGAACAAAATCAAATAATTTGCTTTTAAATAGTTGCGGTTTAAATCTTCAAAATTTCGGGCAGCGGCATTTTCATTTAACTGTATATGAAACACGCTTGTGATTTTTGATGTTAAAATTTCATTTGGCGCATCAGTTAATTGCCTGGCATAAGAATATGCACTTATCACACCGCCGGCAAAACTGCTCATCAAATACATGGGTAGCATTCCAATGCAAAAATTTGCAAGTATCAAAATCTGGTTTGTTATAATATTATTTTTAAGACGGTTTTCAAAAGTTGTTTTAAAATTATTGAAACTCCAATTTAATTTTTTCTTCATCAAAATTAAATAAATTAAGGCTTGCAAAATATAAGAACCGATAAACCCGCAAAGCATTGCTTTAAGCCCTAAAGTATTATGAAATAAAATTAAAACTATCATCGGTACAATAGCATTTAAAGGTAAAAGAAAATTGACCGAAAATATACGGTACATATACATTATATCAAGCAAAAGATAGCAGAAAATGTACGAACAAAAATATAAAAAGGCAAGTTGTAAAATTAAAATATCTTTAGTTAATATCTCTTGTGAAAATTTAGAAAATAAACCAAAAATATTTACGGGAAATAAAAACCCAAGCGCCAAAATTATAATAATTAAAACACCGTATACCAACAAAAAGAAATTTATAAAACTTTTGGAATCTTGTTCATTTTGACGTCTTAAAAACATGGCTTGCGGTATCAATACATTGCCGTTTAACGAAGTAAAAAATGCCCCCACCAAACCGCCAATTGTAAGGATATAAAAATAAATATCAGCTCTTGCTTGTGTACCGAAATAAAAGGCAATTAAAATGCTATTTACAAATGATAGCAATTTCCAAATAAAAGTTGAGCCGACTGAGATTGCCGCCCCTTGTTTATAAGAATATTCCTTAAATAGTGCCATATACCTATTATATTATTTTAAATTTAGTAGCGAAAGGGCTTTGGCAGCATCTTGGCATAACACAAAAGCAGCCCTGATTTTTGCCGCACCAGCGAAATTATTTATCCAAAACCCCGATGTCTTTTTACTGCGGTTTAAACCAACACGCTCACCGTAAAAATCAATGTTTTGCTGAACTAGAAATTTATATTTTTTTATGCGTTCTTGTGGTGTAGGTTCTTTATAAAAACCGGTGTTTAAATAATCCTCAATTTGTTTGAAAATAAAAGGGTTGCCTATTGCGCCGCGGCCTATCATAATGCCGTCTGCGCCGGTTTCAAGCATAGCTTTTGCTTCCTCAGGTTTTGTTATGCCACCGTTTACAATTAAGGTAATTTTACCCTTTGCAAGCTCCGCTGCTTTATTTAATTCCGCCAAATTTACAGGGCCGCTATGCATTTTGGATGCCGCGCGCCCGTGCAAAACCAAAGCTGCTACGCCAGAATTTATTGCCAAATTTACAATATCTTTAGTTAAAAAATTATTTTCTGTTAAGCCGATACGTGTCTTTAAAGTAACAGGGATTTTTACTGCTTTTACTACGGAAGAAACCATATTTTCAAGTTTATTTAAATCTTTTAAAAGCACGCAGCCCGCACCTGCTTTATTTACTTTTTTAACGGGGCAACCTGCATTTATGTCAACAATATCTGCCCCGGCATCCTCAGCAAGTTTGGCAGCAATAACTAAAGCTTCAGCATCCCCGCCGAAAATTTGCATTGAAAGCGGATGTTCCTTAGCGGAAATTTTAAGCATATTTTGGCTTCTTTCATTACCATATTTTAATGCAGATGATGATACCATTTCCGCGCACACAAGCCCGGCGCCACCCTCTAAACAAAGCAGGCGGAATGGCGTATCGGTTATCCCTGCCATGGGGGCAAGCACTAAATTATTTTTGCAAGTTAATTTGCCGATTTTTAGGGGACTTAGTAAACTCATTTTAAATTTGATGCCAAGCGCTTTTATTTTTGAAATCCGTGTTTTTACGGCTTAAACACCAGGTTACAATATCGCGCACAGTTCTATCGGTATTTTTAAATTCGTACATATTTAAAAATTCCTCATAACCCGGGGCATTGCTTATAAGATGGTCGGGCATAGCAATATCATAAAGCTGCCTTTTTTGAATTTCCTGCCCGTTAATAATAATTTTTTTAATTTTATTTTCTTTATCGTAGGAAATTTTTATACCGCTCAAAGCAGCCTGGTGCCCAGAGATCAAATTATTTTCCAAAACACGCTGCAAATTGGCACCATACATTTTAACAAACATAACCCGGTCATCAAAAGGGAATGCTTTATATAAATCTTCTTCGCTGATATCCCCTTGCGGCAAACCCTCACCCAAAGCCTCAAGATTCATTAAACCAACAGTAGTTTTGCCCCATTTTTTAAGGCAAGCAGCGGTATATAGACCTAATGCGGAATCTAAACCCTCACTTCCCAAATAAGTATCAATTTTAGCGATGTGTTTTGTACGTGTTTTTGCAACTTGTTGTTTAAAAATATTAACTTCCCTTAATAAATCTTCATCTTCTCCAACAGTAGAAATATCAAGCAAAATATCTTCGCTGCTACGTGAAGATATTTGCTTATTTTTGTTTAAAATTAAATTTATTAATGTAACCTGTTGCAAATTTGGCTGTGCCTGGTTTATGATTATTTTTGAATTTTCGGCATTTTCTTTTGCACCTATTCCCAAAAGAATATCTATATCGGTAAGTTCATCAAGCAAAGTTTTATCGCTTGCAGCTTTATCCTGCCTTTCATAACCTAGTGAACTAAGCAAAATTATTAAATTAACTCCTTCTTTTTTAAGGTTTTCTATTAATGGTTTTAAAGACTCAATTTCGTCATAAGCCTTAAACCCGCTTGAACGCACTAAATTATCAAAATCACTTTTTGAAAGCACCCCTAAAACACCTATTTTTACACCTTCAAAATTAATTATTATACTATTTCGGATACTTTTTGAAATGCTGCCATCAGAATTTTTTAAATTGGAAATAACTATTGGTATCTTATTATTTTTTAAAGCATTTTTAATGTCTTCTGCACCGAATTTAAAATCTTCGGCACTTAAAGTTATTGCGGTATACGGCAAAGCGGAGAGCAAATTTAAAGTGCCAGTTAGTTTTGCAATTTGGCCTTCACGCGTAACGGAAAACAAATTGCCACTGTCAAACAGTAAAAAAGGCTCTTGTTTAGCGGAAAAAATATTTTTAAGGGCCGGCAGGCCGCCGGAACTTTTATGTTCTTCGCCGAAAGTTTGTGCATAAAAATAACCGGAAATTGCGCCTGTGTGATAAATTTCCAAAGCGGTTTTATTATCACTGCAGGCGCAAAAAAATATGCACAAAAGTATTAAAAGACGAAGTTTCATTTTACTACTTTAATTATGCGCCCTGTTTCAAGCGGCGCTTTTATACCGTCCTTATTTTTCTTTATATATTCAACAAAATAATCCGCCAAAAAAGTATCGGAATATACAGTTTTATTTTCAACTTTTTTAAACAAATAACCTTCACTATTGCCGGCGGCAATAAAGTCCGGCACGGCTAAGGTATAAATTTGATTATAATTTAAAGGTTTACCGTTTACTAAAATTTCAATAATTTTAGCACGACCGTTTTTAAAGGAATATTTAGCTTTCAAACCTGAATATTGGAATAAACTTGAATTTTCTTTTAAACTCTTCCTAACAAGTTTTTCAATAAATTTACCGTCAACTTTAACTTTCATAATTTTATTTTGGAAAGGTAAAATTTCCTCAATAACCCTGTTTGTAATATTTCCGGCTTGCAAACTTGTCCTTATAGCACCGCTATTTATTACGGCAATTTCCGCCCCTGTTGCATTTTTGACGATATCGCAAAATAAATCACCCAAATAAGTATCCACACCACCGTTTACGGTGCCGGGCTTATTTGAAATATCTTCTTGTGCTTTACCGATAATAATTTCCATATTTTTATCAAGCCTTTCTTCGGCAAAGGCAAGCATTTCTTTGGATGGTTTAATTTTTGCATTATCCATCAAAACATATTCTGTTTTGACATCTGTTAATTTTTTTGTTTTATCATCAAAAGTTAAAGTGGCTTCCGTGATACCTTGTAATGCTGTGCCGGACTCCGCAAAAACAGTATTTCCGGCCTTTTTGTTTTGGATAATTTTATGTGCATGACCGCCCAAAACCAAATCAATACCCAAACCTTGCGTTAATTTGACTGTGGTGTATGACTCTTCATGCTTATCATCTTGCGCACTATCGTGAATAAGCAAAATTATTGCATCCGGATTTTGTGCTTTAACCTCCGCCACTGCTTTTTTTAATAATTTGCGTGGTTTATTTATTTTGATATATTTTGAAGTGGAAGAAAATTCTTTACCAACCCCGATAACAGCAATTTTATAACCGTTTATATCGTAAAAAGCGTAAGGTTTAATATGGGCAGGATACTTTTTTGTTTGTCTGTCTTCGGCATTTAAAACCAAAAGGTCTGCCTTTAAAGCGGCATTATTTTTAAGCAAGGCATCATCTTTAAAATCGTTTTCGTGATTGCCTAAAGTAACGGCATTGTAGCCGAGTTTATTTATAAAATCTACCGAATATGCACCTTTGCTTTTTTTAGCCTCATAAGTACCGGAAGTATAATCGCCCGAATCTAAAAGCAAATAAGGCTTTTTTTGATTTTCCAAATAACCGGCAAAAGTAGCGAAACCGCCAAGAGTTTGCCCCTTGACAGTTGTAGGAAAGTAAAAACCATGTACATCAGAGGTATGGAAAACTTTAACTTCCCCGGCCCACACGGCAAAAGCCATGCATAAGAAAGCAACAAAAATAATGATTTTCTTCATAATTCTATCTTATCAAATTTTGAAATGTTTTTATATATTGTAAAATGCTTTGGCGTTCTGGGTGGTTTGGTCTGCAATTTCTGATAAACTCTTCCCCAAAATATCTGCCAAATTCTGTGCAATTTCCGGAATATTAACGGGGGAATTACGCTGCCCCCTTTTGCTTTGCGGAGGAAGATACGGGCAATCAGTTTCAAGCATTAAATATTTTAGGCCGACTTGTTTTATAATTTGCCGGACTTCATCATTTTTCTTGTAACCGATTACTCCGTTTATGCCTAAATAAAAACCCATATCAAGTGCGCGATAGGCATCTTCTTTACGGCCACTGAAACAATGCAAAACACCACCGCTTAAATTATATTTTTTAAGTGCAAAAAACATATCTTCATAAGCGGAATAATCTTGTGGGTCTTTACCTTTTCTGCAATGTAAAATTATCGGCTTTTTAATATCTTGTGCCAACTGCAGTTGTTTTTCAAGTACTTCCTGTTGCAAAGTGCGTGGAGAAGAATCTTCATAAAAATAATCAAGCCCGATTTCCCCTACCGCCCTAAAAATATCAGAGGTTAAATAATGCTTTAAATTTTCAAAACTTTCTTCCGTAAATTGTTCTGCATTTATCGGGTGAATTGAGGCAGCCGCATAAATTTGCCCTTTATATTTTTCACACAGCTCCACCGCCGGCTGCCACTCACTTGTTTCGCAAGCAATTTCAATAATTTGTTTAACGCCGGCCGCAAAGCAAGAATTTATAACTTGTTCCCTGTCTTCATTAAAGGCCTCATCATTTAAATGTGCGTGAGAATCTATAAAAGTAATCATTATAAACCTGCCATTTCCCCTTTACTGTTACATAAAGTTAACGGGCCTCTTTGTTTTTCGCCGAAAGTATCCCTATATACCGGGGCATTATTTTCATCATTTCTGCCGTGAAGTTCCCGGTATTCTTCAACTAATTCATAAGGAATATTATAAGGAATACTGGTATCCTCGCTGCTAAGAACAAAATATCGTTTGTCCCGGCCATCACCGATAACGCGGCATTTTAAATTTTTAACCAAAGTTTCTTCGGAGCAATGGGTTCCATCTTCCACATATTGGAATTCCAAACGGGAAACTTCCGAATACCCCTGTGCACGATATTGCTTGGCCAGTTCATCTTCCTTTTCTTTAGTTGTCGGGGCCTTTTCCCCAGGTAACAAATATGTTTTCTTACCTTTTAAACTTTTATTATAAGCAATTAGTCCTTCATCAGTTAAAAGCCCATCTTCATTAAAAATAGGTTTTTCGTTAAAGTCGGTCAATAAAAATATGTCTGAAACGACAACCCCATTAGAGCGGAAAAAATCTTTGGCTTCACTTGATAATTTATCAATAAGTAAATTGTAACCGCTTAAAGTCAGCATCTTGCGGGCATAAAAAGTATTAGGGTTTTGCTCAAAAACGGTGCCGTCAGGAAGAGCCGCCCCGAATTTTAAAGACAGATAATCTATGGAACTGCCTCTTTCTGCCTTTAAAATTTTTCTAAGGGTAATAATGTCTTCATCATTAAAGTTTTCAGCTTCAGGATCAATAATATTTCTGCATTTCAACGCTGCAAGTTTTTCTTTATCAGTTAGGGAATCAGGTTCTAAACGAATTAAATTCTTCCTAGCTATTAAATTAGAAAAATCTATATCCAAAGCTTTTTTATAATATTTTATTGCTAAATCTTTTTTACCTGTTTTTTCCAAAGCATATCCATAACCTATTAAAGAATTAAGATCTTCAGGTTGATATTTTAAAGACTTTTGATAATAATCCATTGCCTTTTTAATTTGCTTTTTCCGCATTGCGATATCACCTAAATTTGAATATACATAAGCAAAATAAGGGGAATTCTTTGGCATTATTTTTAAAACATTATTAAAATATTTTTCAGCTTCATTGTATTTGCCAAGCAATAATTTTATACCAGCCATACTAATTTGCACATTTGGCGTTGCCTTTTCTTTTTTGGAACATTTTTCCAATGCATGTTCTGCAGCTATATAATCTTTTGAATTAAAAAATTTATGGCTTGTATCCAGGCAAGTTTGGGAATTAACCAAAGGACTTATAAAAATTATAAAAAGTGTAAAAATTAAAAAATTTTTCATTTTGTTTCTCTCCAAGTTTTTAATAAAATAAATATTTTTTGCAATTTACTTAACTTTATCTTTTTTTTGCAAGGTAAGCAAGATTGCTGTCTTAATTTAAATAAAATTTCCTCATAAATTGCACCCATAGCACGTGCGGCAAGCAAACTTTTAAAATCCTCTTGCGGCAAAATTTTGCGGGCTTCATCATATAATTTTTGTGCTTTATTCAACTCAAAATCAAATAAGTTTTTAACTTCCGCGGTATGTTTCAAAGTCAAAATATCTTCTTCCGAAACATTAAATTTTTGCAAATCTTCTAAGGGTAAATATATGCGGTTTATTTTTGCATCTTCGTAAATATCCCTCAAAATATTTGTAAGTTGTACGGCATAGCCTAAAGTTTCCGCATATTTTCTTGAAGCAGGATTTTTATAACCGAAAATTTCAATACACATAAGCCCAACTACACTTGCTACACGATACATATACCAATTAAGTTTTTCTTGTGTCTGATAGCGGACAGGTGTTTTTAAATCGCTTTTTACACCCTCAATTAAATCGTAAAAATATTTTTGCGGTATATGGAATTTTTGAACAACTTTTTGTAAATCTTTGCCAAGTTCCGTTTTAGGGGTTCCGCCATAAACTTGTTCGAGTTCCAAAGTTAAATCGGCAAGTTGTGCCGGCGCGGTTTTGGGGGTATCGTCAACAATATCGTCTGCCAGACGGCAAAAAGCATAAATGGTACCAAGAGCCTCTTTTTGTTCTTTAGATAAAAAGAAAAATGCTGCGCCGAAATTTGATTTCTTATAACTACTTTGCATTTACATTAACCGCCCATAAAAATTCAATATTACCGTGCATACCGACTGTTTTGGACTGCACTAAACCCATGCTTTTTGCATTATATTTACCGGCAACAGTTTCAAAAAAACCTTGCACTTTTTTAATGGCTTTTTGGCGGTTTTCTTCCGTTTGAACTATACCGTGCGGTACTTCTTTTGGGCTAAGTTCAAATTGCGGCTTAATCAAAAAAACCACCGTAGAATTTTGTGCCATACATTTAAAAAGCGGCTCCATAATTTTTGTTAAAGAAATAAATGATACATCTACCGCCGCTACATCAAATTTGCACGGGAACATTTCCGCCGTCATAAAACGGGCATTGGTATTGGGGCAAAAATGATAATTATCAAAAGCTAAAACCTCGCTTGCAAGCTGCCCTTTGCCGACATCAACGCCATAAACTTCTTTAGCCCCTTCCAGCAAAAAACAATGGGAAAACCCGCCTGTCGCAACACCTATATCAATACAAATTTTATTTTTTATATCAATATTAAAATCTGTTAAAGCCTGTTTTAATTTTAAACCACCCCTTGAGACATAAGGGCAAGGGTTTTGCTTTAAAGTTATAATATCTTCTTCCTTTACGGTTCTGTCTGCCCTTGTATCTGCCTCTCCGTTAACAAGCACAACACCGGCCATAATCAAAGCCTGCGCTTTATTTCGGCTTTGGGCAAGGCCTAGTGTTACCAATGCATTATCAAGGCGCGTTTTATTTTGCTTCATCTGTATTCGTTTCAAAAGATTCAAGCACTAAATTGCCTGCTTTATTTTTTAATTCTTCCACTTTAAATTTAACTTCTTTTAATTTGCCGGAAAGTTCTTGTGTCAAAACTGAACCTTCCTCAAAAAGTTTAGCAGCTTCATCTAAATTTAAAGCCGGGTTTTCTAAAGAAGAAACGATTTCTTCCAAGCGGTTTAATTTTTCTTCAAAAGATTTTTCCTTTCTCATACTGTTTTTACCTCAAAAGTTGAAATTTCCGTTTGCACTTTTAAATGTTCACCGGGCACAGATTGTTTGACAATTTGCCCATCGCTCACGCGCCTGCCTATTGCATAACCGCGTTTTAAAACACCTTGCGGGCTTAAATTAAAAAGTGCATTTTTTAAAAGTTCCAAACTGTGTTCTTTTTTATTTAGCAAGTTAGTAAAATTATTAAATAATTTTTCATTTAAGTCATCAATTTCCTGCTCTTTTTGTAAAAAAATTGTAGACGGTTCTTTAAATATTTTATTTTTGATAACAGCTTGCAAACGCGTTTGCAAATTAGTATATTTTGCATCTAAGGAAACTGCCAAAAGCCTTTTTAAATTATCCAAATGTTTGAGCATATCCTGCGCATTTTGTACAACAAGTTCGGCCGCAGCAGACGGCGTTGGTGCACGCAAACTTGCGGCAAAATCGGTTAAAGTAAAATCAACTTCATGCCCAACACAAGAAATTACAGGTATCTTGCTTTTTACAACAGCGCGGACAACTTCTTCCTCGTTAAAACACCAAAGGTCCTCAATACTTCCGCCGCCGCGCCCAAGTAAAATTACATCAGGTTTTGGGCTAATTTTGTTTAAATCTTTTAAGGCTTGAACAATGTTTTCTTTTGCACCGTCACCTTGTACTAAAGGAGGGGCCAAAATAACCTGCACATGTTTTGCCCGGCGGCTTAAAACAGATAAAATATCCCTTATTGCCGCACCTGTAGGCGAAGTTACAACACCGATAACCGACGGAAATTTCGGTAAAGGCAATTTGTTTTCCTGCTCAAATAAGCCTTCTTCGGTTAATTTGGCTTTTAAGGCTTCAAATTTTGCATATAAATCGCCAATGGTTTTTACTTCCACAGAATGTACAATTATCTGATAGCGTCCTGATTTTATATAACAGGAAATATCGCCTTTAACACAAACTTTATCGCCTTCTTTTAATTTAATACCGCGCGCATAACCTTTAAATAAAACCGCGCTTATTAAAGCATCTTCGTCTTTTAAATCAAAATAAATATGGCCGCTTGCTGCGGTTTTTAAATTGGAAATTTCCCCCTCCACTTTAACATTAGCGAGCACGCCCTCAAGCATTTCTTTAATTATGCCTGAAATTTCACAAACGGAAAATATTTTGTTTTCGTCAAATATAATACTCATTTCTTTTTAAGCGCAGCTTGGCGTTCCTTAATAATTTTTTCTTTACCCATCTCAGTAGGTTTATAAAACTTTTTTGGGTTTGGCATATACTCTTGCTTTACATAGTGGTTTGGGAAGTCATGCGCATATTTATAACCCTCGTTTTTCATACCGCTTTGCAAGTGTTTAGGAACATCACGGCGCGGGCCGTTATTGACTTCTTCCAAAGCCCCTTCTATCGCTAGATACGAGGCATTTGATTTTGGCGCACAAGCAACGTAAATAGCTGCCTCAGCTAAAGGTATGCGAACCTCGGGCATACCTAAAACTTCCGCACTTTTAAAAGCGGCTTCCGCAACAACTAAAGCTGTCGGTTCAGCAAGACCGACATCTTCCGCCGCACAAATTAAGATACGGCGCGCTATAAAACGTGGGTCTTCCCCGCTTGCAAGCATGCGCGCAAGCCAATAGACTGCGGCATCCGGGTCTGAACCGCGCATTGATTTAATAAAGGCGGAAATAATATCATAATGCGAATCGCCCTTTTTATCATAATTTAAATGGCGAAGTTGTATACATTCTTTTGCAATTTCCAGCGTGATTTCTTTTTTACCGCCATTATAAGGCGTTGTAATTAAAGCAAGTTCCACCGCATTTAAGAAACGGCGTGCGTCCCCGTTTGCCTGCGTGATTAAATAATCTGCGGCATCAGGTGTGGTAACAAAATCTTGTAAGGCCTCAGCATTTTTTAAAATTTTGCTTAAATCTTCTGGTTTAAGCGGTTTAAATTCAAAGACGGAAAAACGCGAAAGCAAAGCATTATTGATATAAAAATAAGGGTTTTCGGTAGTAAGACCAATTAAAATAATTTGCCCACTTTCCACCGAAGGCAAAAGAACATCCTGTTGGGTTTTATTAAAATGATGAATTTCATCTAAAATTACTAAAGTACGGGAAGAACTCTGGTTTTCTTGCCTATATTTTGCTTCGGTCAAAACTTGTTTTAATTCCGCCACGCCGACAGCTGCGGCATTTAGTTCAAAAACTTTTGCTTTCGTTTGTTTGGCAATAAACCTTGCAAGCCCGGTTTTGCCGACACCCGGCGGCCCAAAGAAAACGGCGGAAGTAACTTTATCCGCTTCAATTAAACGCCTAAGCATTTTGCCTTTGCCTAAAATATCTTGTTGGCCTGCAAAATCGTCCAGTTTTTGTGGTGCCATTTTAGCGGCAAGCGGCATGCTTTGCGCTTTAAACTCTTCTTGCTCTTTGGTAAAAAAATCTTCCATAAGACCTCAAGGATTTTTTAAAAAATTTTCAAGACGTTTTAAGGTTTCGTCAAGGCGCTTTTCTTCAGCCTTTTGCATAGTTTTTTCAAGGTGTTCAATTTTATATAAACGCATGGCATAATTTAAAAGCAAATAACCAAATAAATGCACACTGCCCATAAGGTTCCGTCTGCTGGATATTTCTTCCAACTCCGCTTCCATTTGATTAACAATATCCTGCAATTCCCCATCTGTTAAATCTTCTATGGGGACATTATCAAACTTCATCCTTCTTAATGTTATATCGCGCTTTTCAAATTTCATTTATTAATTTTAGGTGTTGCAACTTGCGCCTCTATACGCATAATTTCCTTGTCAATTTTTAAATATAATCTTTTTAAAAGAAGCGTAGTAACCTCTTTCCACTCCATTAAAGCATTAACTGTTTCCTGCGTGCTTTTATTTACTCGGTTTTCCGATTCAAGCAATTTTATCCTGGCTTTAAGGGCAAGTATCTCCTTCTCCTTTTCTTGCATACGTGCAAGGAGTTGGTCCACCAAAAGTTCAAGTTTTTTATACTTGTCCCTGCTGTCCATTTTACCTCAAAGTAGCACCGAAAGAAGTTTGCAAGATTGTAAAAATACCATCGATATATCCGCTAACTTCTTTATCAATCAAAGTCTTACCTTGCGCGGCAAATTCAAAGCGTAAAGTTAAACTCTTTTTACCCTCCGGCAAGTTCTCACCTTCATATAAGTCAATTAAATTGATTTTTGCCGGTACATCTTTTAAAGCGTTCAAGATATCTGCATATTGTGTATTTTCATCTATAATAAAAGACAAATCACGCCATGCACTTGGCAAATTAGGAACATCTTTTGCCTTCTTAAATTCTGCAGCGGAAAATTGTTTTTCCAAATTCTTAACATTAAATTCAAAAGCGTAAACCTGCTGTTTAAGGTCGTACTCTTTTAAAGTTAACGGGTGAAGTTCGCCAAGATAGCCAATAACTTTTTTGTCAACAACTATTTCCATGCAAATTTTGGGGTGCATATATTTTGGGGCTTGTTTTGCCGGCTGCAAAGTATAGTCAAAATCACCCAAAAGTTTGGTTATAACACCTTTTAAGCCGTAAAAACCCACTTGGCATTGCGGGTTTAAAAAGAATTTTTCCCTCGGTGTTTTGCCTGTCATTACACCTGCCAAAGTAAAGCCTTCAACCGGATATCCCTTTTGCAAAGAGAAAGTTTTGTCATACTCAAACAAACTTAAATCATTGTTTGAAAATCTTTGATTATATTCCAAGTTTTTAAGCAAACTTGCCAAGAGTGACGGGCGTAAATACTCAAGCCCTTCAGCTAATGGGTTTGCAATTTCCGGCACTTGTGCAGTTGTATAACCGAAACTTTCCACATCTTTTTTGGAAGTTAGCGCAATATTTTTACATTCAAAGAAACCAAGCGCAGTTAAAGTTTGTGAAAACTTTTCGCCAATATCAATGGTTTTTGGATGCTCGGCAAAATACAAAGTTGCATGCGTTGATGTTACGCTCGGTGCCAGATTTTCAAGCCCATAATAACGGGCAAGTTCTTCCGCAAGATCCCAACGGTGTTTTAAATCACGTCTATAGTAATTTGCTTTAAAGGTCCATTTATCTCCTGTTTTTAAAGTACCTAAAGACTTTAAAATTTGCTGGGCCTTATCCTCAGGAATTTGCATACCCAAAATATCTTCAATCTGTTTTAAAGTAAAAGTTACTTCAGGTGTTTCAATTTTTTGCGGGTAAATGTCATTTACTTCGCTTGGTTCACCGCCGCAAATTTCAAGTATTAAAGCACTCGCGGCTTGCATGGCAAGTGTTGTACCCTCTATATCAAGCCCTCGTTCAAACCTTTGGGAAGATTCAGAACTTAAACCCAATTTTTTGGAAGTTTTATTTATGCAAACCGGGTTAAAATATGCGGACTCTAGGAAAATATCTTTTGTAGTATCCAAAATACTATCGTGTTTACCACCCAAAATACCGGCAAGACACAAAGGTTTTTTATCATCACAAATTACAAGCATTTGGGAAGTTAAAGTGCGTTCTACATCATCAAGACCTAAGAATTTTTCACCTTCTGCGGCAAAGCGGACATTTATTTTTCCGCCATCAATATGGCTTAAATCAAAAGCATGCAAAGGCTGCCCAAATTCAAACATAACATAGTTTGTAATGTCAACCAAAGCATTTTTGGGATTAACGCCAATAGCAGAAAGCCTGTTTTGTAACCACTCCGGGGAAGGTACATTTTTTACATTTTTAATAATTCTGCCCATATATCTTTGGCAACCATCAGGGCCGCAGGGCAAATTAATTTCCAAACTTTTGCCTGAACCCGAAACTGCTTTATAATTTTTATTTTTAAGTGGTAAATTGAGTAAAGTTGCAAGTTCGCGAGCAATACCCAAAACGCTCATCAAATCAGGGCGGTTAGGGGTAAGTTCAAGGTCAAAAATATAATCGGCCTCGCCGCCGTAAAGGGTTTTTACATCAGCACCTATTGGAATATTTTTATCCAAAATCAAAATACCTTTTTGGCGTGTGCTTGCAAGGCCGAGTTCATCTGCGGAGCAAAGCATACCCTCAGAAGTGACACCGCGTATAACTGCCGGTTTTAAAACAATTTGCCCAAGGCGCGCACCTACTTTTGCAAGCGGAACAATTTGGCCCACCTCAATATTTTGTGCACCGCAAACAACGCGCTGAGGTCCGTCTTTGGTAGTTAAATCAACTAAATGCAAGTGGTCTGAATTTGGGTGGTTTTCAATACGTTCAATTTTAGCAACGTAAACACCATCAAAATCAGCACCGGTTTTTTTAATATCCGCTACTTCCATACCTAAGGTGGTGAAATGTTTTGTCAACTCCTCAGGGGGTAAATTAAGATCAATAAAATCTTTAAGCCAAGAATATAAAAGTTTCATTTAAAATTGCTCCAAAATTCTAATATCATTTTCGTAAAAAGCACGAATATCTTTAATGTTTAAGCTAAACATTGCAAGGCGCTCAACACCCATACCGAAGGCATAACCGCTGTAAACTTCCGGGTCAATACCACAGTTCTTTAAAACATTAGGGTGAACGACACCGGCACCCAACATCTCCTTCCAACCGCTGCCGCGGCAGACGGGGCAATTGGCATCTTTTCCTTCACAGAATACACATTTAACATCAACTTCTACGCTTGGTTCTGTAAAAGGAAAGAAGGAAGGCCTAAACCTAACTTCCGCCTTTTGCCCAAATAGGCCACGCATAAACACAGTTAAATCGCGTTTTAAGTCCGCTAAAGAAACATTTTTATCTACATACAAACCTTCAATTTGATTGAATACCGGGTAATGTGTAGCATCAATAGCATCTTTCCTAAACACTCTGCCCGGTGCCATAATGCGGATTGGCGGTTTTTGCTTTTGCATAGTGCGGATTTGCACACCGGAAGTATGTGTTCTTAAAACAAAATCTTTGCGGGTAGTGTTTTTTATAAAAAATGTATCCTGCATATCACGTGCCGGGTGATTTTTGGGGATATTTAAGGCATCAAAGTTATGTAATTCATCCTCAATAAGAGGGCCTTCTGCCCACACAAAACCAAGACGGGATAAAATGTCCGTCATTCTTTTTTGCGCTATGGCTAAGGGATGCCTTTTGCCTTGGTTAAAAGGGAAAGCCGGCAAAGTTAAATCTATTTTGGTTTTATTTAAATTTTCATTAATTTCTTTTAAAGAAAGTTCGGTAAATTTTGCATCAAAAGCAACAGTTAAAGATTGTTTTAAGGTATTGCTTTTGGGGCCAAATATCTTTTTTTCTTCTAAAGATAAATCTTTTAAGTTTTTAAGAAGTTCCGTCAAAGCACCTTTACGGCCGAGGGCGGAAATCTGCAAATCTTGCAAGGTTTTTGTATTCTGGCAAGTTTGGAGTTTTGAGTTAATTGATGTTTCAATTTCTGAAAGTTTGGATTCAAGTTCGTTTAGTGTCATACATATATTATACAACATTACGCGCGTATAGAGGAAATAAGTAATTTTTATTCTTGAGTTATTTACTAACCAATTCCTTATCAAATATACAAAACCCCAATATCTTAATTGGGGTTTTGTAAAGTTTTCTCAATTTCTCTATTTATTTTCCTGTTTATCTCTTATTTTTGTAATATTTTTCTATGGCAGCCCAGGCTTCTTCGGCTGTATCCACCAAGACATATTTGTCCGTATGGGAAATTACGCCGTAACCTAAAAGTGTGTCAAATTTAAAAATATCGTTCCAGAATTTTTTGCCGACTAAAACTATGGGTATTTCGGAGTGTTTGCCAGTCTGTACCAAAGTTAAAATTTCAAACATTTCATCAAAAGTACCGTAACCGCCGGGGAAAACTACAACCGCCTCAGCATAAGTTACCAAATTCATTTTGCGGATGGCAAAATAATGAAAACAAAATGACAGATTTTCACTCAAATATGGGTTCGGATCCTGTTCATGCGGAAGTGTAATATTAAAACCGATACTTTTACCGCCGGCTTCCACTGCACCGCGGTTTGCCGCTTCCATAATACCGGGGCCGCCGCCTGTAATAACAGCAAGGCGTTTTTTACTCTTTTCAATTACCAACCGGCCGAATTTGCGGGCTTCATTATAATATTTTGAAAGTTTTAATAAACCTTTTGCCTCCGCTAAGGCTTGTTTTAAAGCAGGATTTTTAGGGTTTTGTTTCAATTTTTCTTCCAAGTCTTTAACACGGGCAAGAGAAGGCGCTTTTTCTTTAATACGTGCGCTACCAAAGCACACAACACCGTCTTTTACTTCACTGTAATGCAGCATATATTGCGGTTTAAGCATTTCAAGCAAAAGGCGCACCGGGCGTGCAACATCGCTTTTCATAAAATTAAGGTCCTGATAGGCCTTTGTATAAGAATCATAAGGTAATTGCTTTTTCATAATAAACCTCTATTTTAATTTAAAATGTTTTTGAATTTTGGCCGCAATTTTGGGTGCTGTCATACCAATTTGCTCAAATAATTCCTTTTGCGTACCGTGTTCGATAAATTCATCCGGGATACCTAATCTTAAAAGATTGGAATCTAAATTTTCATCAACTACAAATTCCGCTACCGCGCTACCAAAACCGCCTGCCAAAACATTGTCTTCCAATGTCACGATATTGGGGCTGGTTTTAAGTGCATCTTTAATAATTTTTGTATCAAGCGGTTTTAAAAAGCGCATATTTATAACACCGGCTTTAATGCCTTTATCTGCCAAAATTTTGGCAGCTTCAAGCCCGATATGCACAGTTTTGCCTATTGCTAAAATAGTTAAATCTTTGCCCTTTTCTAGCCAAACACCTTTGCCGATAGACAGAGCTTTTAACTCACTGTCCATTTTAACGCCAAGGCCGCTGCCGCGCGGGTAACGCAGCATAAACGGGCAGTTTGCTTCAAAAGCGGTTTTAACAAGGTGCTGCAGTTCATTTTCATCAGCAGGGGCTGCCATAATTAAATTAGGGATATTTCTAAACAAACTTAAATCAAAAACACCATGGTGCGTTGGCCCGTCTTCACCTACTAAACCGGCGCGATCCAATGCAAAAACAACCGGCAGTTTTTGAAGGCAAATATCTTGCTGTATTTGGTCATAACACCTTTGTGAAAATGAAGAATAAAGTGCAACTATCGGTTTTAAACCTTGCGTGGCAAGGCCGCCGGCAAAAGTTACGGCATGTTCTTCCGCAATACCTACATCATAAAATCTGCCTGGATACTTTTCCCTAAAAACACTTAGGCCTGTGCCTTCCGGCATAGCGGCAGTAATTGCTGTAATTTTTTCATCCTTAGCAGCTAGTTTATCAAGTGCTTGGGAAAATGCTTTTGTATAAGTAATTTTATCGCTGGTGCCGATGCTCTCACCTGTATCTGGGTCAAAAATACCAAGGCCGTGGAATTTTGTGGGCTTTTCTTCAGCAGGCAAATAGCCTTTGCCTTTCTTGGTAACAATATGCAAAAATACCGGGCCTTGAATATCTTTTATTCTTTGCAACATTTCAATAACGCCCAAAACATCATTACCGTCAATAGGCCCAAAATATTTAAAACCAAGTTCAGAAAATAATAAACCCGAAAATAAAATTGAGCGCGCACGTTTTGCAAGTTTGAGTGCATTATTTACAAATTCTATATTGGCGTTTTCCGCCAACTTTTCTGCGCCGGATTCGGCCGCCTGCACATATTTTGCAGAAAGTAATTTTGTTAGAAAATTCCCCAAAGCACCCACGCGTTTTGAAATAAACATCTGGTTATCATTTAAAACAACAAGTAAATTTGATTTTAATTGCCCGGCATTTTGCAAAGCCTCATAAGTTAAACCGCCGGTCATGGAACCATCGGCAATAACCGCAACTACTTTATTATGTTCCCTTTTTTGGTCGCGCGCAGCTGCCATGCCAAGCGCGGCGGAAAGTGCTGTTGAAGCATGCCCGGCACCAAAGGTATCATATTCAGATTCATATATTTTTAAGAAACCGCTCAAACCGCCTTTTTTACGGATGGTGTGGAAAACATCTTTCCTGCCCGTTAAAAGTTTATGCGCGTATGATTGGTGGCCTGTATCAAAAACAAGTTTATCTGTTGGGGTATTAAAAACATAATGCAAAGCAACAATTAAATCCGTAGCACCCAAACTTGAACCCAAATGCCCGCCGTTTTTTGCAATAGTGGAAATAATTTCCTGCCTTAATTCTTTACAGAGTTCGGGCAAAAGGTTTTTATCTATTAAACGAAGTTGGGCCGGGGTATTTATTTTATCTAAAATTTTCATATAACCTCTAGTAAGAACGGCTTAAGAAGAAATTTGCCAAGTCATAAAGGGTGGCAAGTTTTTCTTTATTTATACCTTTTAAATTATTAAGTGCTTTTGTAGCATCTTTTACTGCTTTTTGTGCGGCAATTTTTGCCTCATCAAGCCCATACAAAGTAACGAAAGTTAATTTTTTATTTTCCGCGTCGCTGTTTGATTTACCAAGCTGTTTGGCAGTCGCGGTTGCATCTAAAATATCATCAACTACCTGGAAAGCAAAACCGATTTTCCCGGCATAAGTTTTGATATTTTTTAAATTTTCCCCTGTTGCACCGGCAAGCAAAGCGCCTATTTCAACTGCAGTTGTTATTAAAGCACCTGTTTTGTTTGTATGTATATATTCCAGCAAAGCGGCGGCGGAAACTTCTTTACTCTCTTTAGGAAGCAAAAAATATTGCGGTGCTTTACTGCCCTTAAAAAGTTTATTCTTTAAAAGTATTTGCGCCCTTTTGCTTTTGCCTTCCAAAATACCTTCGGCAAAAATATCTGCAACCTGGCCGCCAATCATACCCCTAACACCGCCAAAACGCGCCAAGGAATTTACGGCAAGCGTTAAATTTTGCGGTTTAATTTTTTTATTATTTTGCAAATTTGAAAGTGTTTCAAAAGCGTATGTTAAGAGGCCGTCCCCTGCTAAAATGGCAAGGTCCTCACCATACACTTTATGGTTTGTCGGGCGGCCGCGCCTTAAACTGTCATTATCCATGGCAGGTAAATCGTCATGAATTAAAGAATAAGTGTGCAGCATTTCAACAGCGCAAGCTGCAGGCAAAATATCTTTTTTATCTGCACCGAAAACTTCCGCAGTAGCCAAAGTTAAGACCGGCCTTAAACGTTTGCCGCCGGCCTGTAAAGAATAAGCCATTGCATCAACAATAATTTGCGGGGCATTTTTGATTTTTTTAAGTTCTGTATTTAAACCTTTTTCAATAAATGCGGCACGGTTTTTAAGATAAGTTTCAAATTTTGCCATAGCACTCCCATATAAATGTTGTATATTATAATTATACAATATATTGGCTGGAAAACCATAAAAAAACCGCCCATAAAAACAAGAGCGGTTTTTTAATAAAAACAATTATTTTACGGAAACTATTTCCACATCAAAATGCAAGGTCTTACCTGCAAGCGGATGGTTAAAATTAAGTACGACATCATTATCCGTAATCTCGGCAATCTGTGCCCTAAAAGTATGCCCGTTTGCACTTGCACCCACAATGTCACCAACATGCATTTGCTCAATATTTTGTATAGCGGTTTTGGGTACACGGCGGAAGGCCTCTTTATTAATTTCGCCATAGGCATCCTTAGCGGGAATATCTATGGAAATCTTATCCCCTGCTTTTTTGCCTTCCAAGGCACGCTCAAGCCCAATAATTATTTGGCCGGCACCTTGCGTATATTCCAAAGGCCCGCGGCCTTTTGAAGTATCTGCCACTTTACCGTCAACGGTTAAAGTATAATCTATAGCAACTTTTGAATCTTTTTTAATCATAAATTCTCCTAGTTTAGTTTATTACATACTACAATTATTTGTAGGAGGGGTCACAGTAGTATATCTCACTAAATAAGGCCGGCAAACTTCCTCTCCTTCAAGCCTTAAATTAACCCAGGCAACACTAAAAGAGCTAGTTAATGCATCTGTCCCCAATAAAACAGCATATGGTTTTAATTTAGACACACCTGAAGAATAAACATTACCCATAATTCCATCATAACCGATTTTACCCCGGGGCTGTATCACTAAATCACCTGCAGATATAAAAACTGTTTGACAACTATTGTTGTTATCTTCAGTGCAATCAGCACCTATGATTAATTCCTCAATAAGACCATTCCCGTTTACTTTCCCTTCTACCTTCAATAAATTCTCCACGGTAATAGTATTTATAAAAGAAACAAGATCATTTGTGTTACTCGGCAAAGTAACAGTGTTTATATTAACAACGGCATCCCTCGCTGCACCCAAAATTAATCCACCTGGTTTAACTGTATATAAGTTAGGGTCACTATTAGTAGTTTGATTATAATGTGACTGAGGGGTAAAAGAGTCTGCGTTCTGTTGTAAATTTATAGTGTTGTGAACCACATGTGCAGAAGGGAAAAATGTTATATAATTTACAGACTGCTGTGCATAAACAATTGTACTTACAAATAACAAAATAAAACTGTAAAAGAATGTTTTCATATATCCTCCTAATTATCAGTACTTAAGGGTTTATATTGCCGTTTAAAAAATTTGTTTTCAATACCGGAAGGGTGACATTTAACTTGTCTCCTCATACAAACTTTAGGCGTAACCCAATTATTACCTGATTTAATTAACAAACCATCTATGAATTTTTGATCGTCCGTATTAATATAATTCTTTTCATACTGTGAATAGGTATTACTACTTCTGTTAGGGCAAAAGGTAACTGTGTAGGTCAAAATTCTTAAATTTTGTTTAGCACCTTCTTGCTCAGGCCAATTGCTGGCTGGGGAGCTTGTCCCTCCTTCCAATCCCCTGTCTGATAACAAAGCAATATGTACACGATCCTCATCACACAATTTACCATCACATATTGTAAAACAAACAGGATCATTATCGGCAGATCCATAAGATATATTACTCATTTGCACCCTTCCACCATCTACATAAAAGTACTGATCAGTTGGTTCGCCATTAACTGGATATAGTTCCCAAACGCCATTATTCATATAACTAATTGGTTGTATCTCTTCGCCATTTTCGGTAGCTGTAACCCTGGTTCTAGGTGTTTGTGAAACTAATTCTACATGGCCTGAAGAATCAAGTTGATAAACTTCTTCAACTTTAAACTTATAACTAGCTCCATTACTATTGTACTTAACATCGTTACCGCCATAAGTATAACTTATTACCTTAACTTGATAGTCATAACAAGTACCTGTGGAATTGGAAACACAATGATACTCTTCAGTATCTGTATCACCACTACACTGACTAGTTCTAGTACCACAAATAGTATCATTTGAACTACTATTAGAGTTTATCAAAAGTCCATGTTGTGATACTGGACCCCAAACTTCCCAAGGACCATAATAACCTTCCGGAGCATAGCTTCTTTCTAGTGATGGTGTTGTAAATTCCAAAGCTGTTCCTTGTGCGTAATAATTACTCCCTGAATTATATATTACCATTCTGGGGGATACAAATTGTACTGTATATGTATTATTTCCTGATGTATGTTGTACTTGAACATCTCTTAAGTATCTGGCCCCTTCTATGCCGGTCCCTGATGCATTCATAAAACTCACTGATTTTGAATACATGTTATAGGTATTCACTGTTGGATAAGAGTTTATATATGCATTTAATGTGCCGGGGAAAACCAAAAGTAAATTAGAAGCATTTTGTAAGATGACATTAGGATTCCCTACAATAGTAGCCGCGTTCTCACTATCACCAGTATATGGAAGGGATAATCTTTCTGATAAAAAACTCCCTCTATCCAGATTAATACTTCCTATCTGAAATGTTTGAGAGTTCGCATCAGTAGTAAGAGTCTTTATATTGTTTATGTTAAGTGTTTGATTTTGGAATAAGTGGTACATATAATCTGTATACCAAAAATAACTGGGCCTTTTACCTAATTCCATCAAAAATGTTCTACCTCTGGCTGTGCCTAACGCCATAGTATCCAATACTAATAAATCTTTATAAACAGCATTAACATTTTGTGGAATTATTACTCTGCGATGTTCACCAAAATTGGCTGAAAATAACGGAGTAGCCATAACAAAACATAATACTGAAATTAATCCCTTGTAAATATTTTTGTAAAAATAGCTTTTCATTGTTATACCCTCATAAAAATAATAACAGTAATAGAGAGCTTTGTCAAGCATTACTTATACTGTTTCAAATTTTTGCAAATTTTTTAAGCTGTTTGGCTTTATCCGTTTTCTCCCACGGAAAACCTTCCCGCCCAAAATGCCCATAAGCTGCTGTGTTAAAATAAATAGGGCGGCGTAAATCAAACTGCTCTATTATCGCTTTTGGCGTCATCTTAAAAACTTGCAAACAAATTTTTGTAAGTTCATCATCACTAATTTTACCGGTACCAAAAGTATCCAAGTAAAAACCTACAGGTTCCGCTTTGCCGATAGCGTATGCAATATGTACAGTAACTTCTTTTGCAAGGCCGGAAGCTACAATATTTTTTGCAATATAGCGCGCCATATAAGAGGCAGAGCGGTCAACTTTTGTCGGATCTTTACCGCTGAAAGCACCGCCGCCGTGCGCACAACGCCCACCGTAAGTATCAACAATAATTTTGCGGCCCGTAACACCGCTATCGCTTTGCGGCCCACCGATAACAAATTTGCCTGTTGGGTTAATTAAATATTTTGTATCTTTATCAACCCAATTTTTTAAGACGGGTTTTATTGCTTTTTCAATAAGTTCTTTTTTGGACTTTTCCGTAATTTGCTTGCCGGTTTTATCTAAAATATCTTCAGTATGTTGGGTTGATAAAACAACTGTTTCCACACGCAAAGGTTTACCGTTTTTATATTCAACAGTCACCTGGCTTTTACTGTCAGGCCCCACATAAGGTAAAGTTTTATTACGTCTTAATTTTGCTAAATTTACTAAAATCTTTTCTGAAAGTTGCAAAGGCAAAGGCATAAGTTCTTTTGTTTCATCACAAGCATAACCGACCATAAACCCTTGGTCCCCTGCGCCGCCGACATCCACCCCTTGGCTAATATCAGGTGATTGTTTACCTATTATATTTACTACTGAACAAGTGGAATAATTAAAACCATATTTAGGGTCAGTATAACCGATTTTTTTGACTACATCCCTTGCAATTTGATCGACATCAACCCAAGTTTTTGTAGTAATTTCCCCACCCACGATTATTAAACCACGCGTAATAAAAGTTTCACAAGCAACACGGGCAGCTTTATCTTTTGCTAAAATTGCATCCAAAACTGCATCTGAAATTTGGTCACACACTTTATCCGGGTGGCCTTCGGAAACTGCTTCTGATGTCAAAAAATAATGCCCTTTACGCATAAACTCTCCTAAAATGATATTATATCATTATGCGACATATTTTTCTATCCTGGAACGTAAACGGCCTTAGGGCTATAGAGAAAAAGGGCTTTAAAGATTGGCTTCTTAAGACGGGGGCCGATATTGTAGCTTTGCAGGAAACAAAATGTTTACCTGAACAATTACCGGAAAGTTTAAAAGATGTTCCCGGATACAGTTTATATTTATCAAGCCCGGAAAGAAAGGGTTATTCCGGCGTGGGTATTTTTTGCAAACAAAAACCTTTGCAGGTTACTTATAATTTGGGCATAGAAGAATTTGATACCGAAGGCCGTTTTATAATGCTTGAATATGAAAATTTTTATTTCATAAATTGTTACTTCCCAAACGGCGGCAGGGGCGAAGATAGAATTGCCTACAAACTCCGTTTTTACGACACTTTTTTACAACTTGTTAAAAAACTTTCCAAGAAAAAATTTGTTATAACTTGCGGGGACGTTAATACCGCGCATAAGGAAATTGACCTTGAACACCCAAAAGAAAACCAAGACACAACCGGTTTTTTACCTTCGGAACGCGCCTGGCTTGATAGATTTTTTAATGAAGCACTGGTGGATACTTTCCGTATGTTTAATAAAGAGCCAAAGCAATATACCTGGTGGGATTATAAAACTGCAGCACGTTCAAGAAATGTTGGCTGGCGGCTTGATTATTTTATGGTAGATTTTAATGCCGCAAAACATGTTAAAGATGCCGGGATTTTAAATGATGTTATGGGTTCAGACCACGCTCCCATTTCCCTAACCATTGACTTATAATTAGAAGGCAAAAATGAAAAATAAAGGATTTTCTTTAATCGAACTTTTAGTTGTAGTTTTAATTATTGGTATACTTGCAGCAATTGCATTACCCTCTTACCAACATATCGTTGAAAAGGCACGTAATGCGGAAGCACAATTGATTTTAAAACCGCTTTCCCATTTGATAAATTACAAACCAAAAACAAGTTACACCACTGATTTGACCCCTAAAGATTTAATTACCGTACAACTTGATGGTGCATCTTGGAATGAAGATAATACCCGTTATCAAACTAGCATGCATGCAATTACAGCAAATTGCACAGTTTCGCCTAAAGAATGTGTAGGGGAAATATTTTACCCGGCAACAGGTGCAGCAAAATATAGTTTAAGATTATCAGCTACTGCCGAAGGGCCTTTAGTAAAAACTTGCATTTACAATAAAGCTAAATTTGAAAAAATTTGCGACTATATGACTACTTTTGGATTTATCAAACAATCCGGGGAATAAAAGAACCCTGCTTTAAAAGCAGGGTCTTAATTAAAAAAATATACAATTTATCTTGCCGCTGTTCTAAAGAAATTACTTTTGTTTCTCCCTCCGGACAAAGTTGGCTTGCCAATCATTTTGTCAGCAACAATTAAAATATCCTTACTGCCTGAAGAATATTCCTGTATACCTGAACCGAAAATATCACCGCTCTTTAAAACACCCAAAGAACCATGTGAATTGATTTGAACTTCCATTTTGATTTTGCCTTCATAAGAATCAATAAGCAAATCATCTTTTGTGACTTCGAAATCAAGTGGAAATGTCGGGTTTATGATACGCTTAATTGCTATTGGAACATCAGCCTCATTCTTAGCAATAATTGAACATGTAACATTATTGGCTTCGGCATTTTTTAATAATCTGTTAACAACTTCTACATGCCCAGCAAGCACGAATTTTTGCGGCGGAACAACACCGGTATTATTATAAAAGTATATACCAAGCCCCAAAGTTGATAACAGAAATATTGTTACAAAATACTTCATATTATATTATTTTCTATATTCTAAGAAACCCCAAACTACGGAAGCATGCACCCAGCCTTTCAAACCGGCATCATCAGTTACCTGAAGCCATTTACCTTGCCTTTTAATGAATCTGAGAGGATAACCTTTTTCAACAATCCAAACGACTTCTGAAGATGCACTTGGACTCTTGCGGACATTAATATCAGTTTTTGCAGATAATGCAGGTGTTTCACCAAGCAAATCTTTATGAACCCAACCTGAATAACCTTCAAAATCTTTTATTTTAACCCATTGGCGGTCCTTACTTACGCCAAACATTTCAACTGGAGTATATTTCCAAACCAAAAACTTTTTTGCGCATTTTGAACTGGGGCAACTGCGAACTTTCCCCTCTTTTACTACGACGCTTGCGTAGCGCGCCACTGCAAATGCATTGCAGGATAAGAATAAAGCTAAAGAAACAAAAAATAATTTTTTCATAGTATCTCCTTTACATTAAGTATAACATATTTATTTAAAAAATAAAAGCCCTTTTTTTTATTATAACAAATTTTTTATGGTAGCAGGTATTTTGTACACGACATCAGTTGCAAGTAAAGAGGTTTTACCGGTATCTTTTGTGGCAAGGTCTGCCGCGCGGCCATGCAAATAACACCCTAATGCCGCGGCTTTAAAAGCGGCCTGTTTTTTGTCTTTAGTTTGTGTTAACATGCGCGCATATAAAGCGGCAATAATTCCACCTAAGACATCACCGCTGCCTGCTTTAGCAAGGCCATAGTTCCCGGCGTGGCTTTCATAAGTTCTTATACCATCACTAATATAGGTAATAGGACCTTTAAGCAAACAAATTGCACCTGTTTTTTGTGCAAGTTCCTGTGCGGCAGTTTTGGTGTTTAATATTTTTTGTTTGAGCAATCTTTTCATTTCTCCAACGTGCGGTGTTAAAATATAAGGCCCGCCTGCCTTGGGTAATTTTGAATTTTTGCTTGCCAAAAAAGTTAAAGAACTTGCATCAATTACCGCCGGGATTTTTGCAAAATCTAAAATTTTTAAAGTATTTTTTGCCATTTCATCAAGGCCGCTACCGATAAGCAAGACATCAGGTTTAAAATTTTTGATATATTTTTTTATTTCCGCTAATTGATTTTTTCCAAGTGGTAAAACAAGTGCTTGCGGAACTGTGCAAACTGCTGCCTTTATCACTTCGGGGATAGAGGCTAGCGCCACCATCCCGGCGCCGCAAAAATACGTGCCCAAAACATTTAAAACTGCCGCGCCCTGCATAGTTTTTGAGCCGGCAATTATGAGCACTTTACCGTTAATATTTTTATAGGAATCTTTTTTTATTTTAGGGAAATTTAATTTAAAAAACTTTTTTGTTATTTTCATTTTCTATAAACCAAAACGACGGCTTGGGCGAAATTTTTGGTGTGGGATAAAGATATTTTAAACTCTAAACCCTCGGCGCGTTTATCTTTAACAGTAACAATAGGTGCGCCGGAATTTGCATTTGAAATTTGTATTTTTTTAAAAGCAATTTTGTCAAAAGGTAAGGCCTTAAAAACCGCTTCTTTTGCACAATACCTAACCGCTAAATGCTCGGCTTTATTTTTTTTAGTACCGGAATATTTAAGTTCTTCTTCGGTAAACAAACGGTTTAAAACCTTAGTGTCAAGGTTTTCAAAACGGGAAACTTCTTCTATATCAGTTCCGATATTTATAATTTCCATATTATTCAACCGTTACGCTTTTTGCAAGGTTTCTTGGTTTATCAATTTCCCTACCCAAAAAGTTTGCAATAAAATATGCATAAAATTGTAAAACTGTTGCCGCAAGCAAGGGAAATAAGTATTCATTTGTATAAGGCACTTCCAAAGCATTTTTGGTGGCAGTATTTGTTATAAGTATTATTTTTGCTCCGCGTGCGGAAACTTCCTGGCAAGAGGAAATCATCTTTTCATATAAACTGCTTTTCGGTGCCAAAGCAACAACAGGGATATCCTTTTCAATAATCGCTATCGGGCCATGTTTTATTTCGCCTGCTGCAAAACCCTCGGCGTGCTTATAGGAAATTTCTTTTAATTTAAGTGCACCTTCCAAAGCAATGGGATAACTTGCATTACGCGCAATAAAAATAAATGACGGGCTTTTATAAACTTTCTCCGCTACTTTTTTAACTGCACTTTCAAGTTTCAAAGTTTGTTTTAAAAGTTCCGGCATTGTTAAAAGTTCTTGGTATAAATCTTCAAACTCCGCCTTAGTTATTGAATTTTGCACGTATGCAAGTTGCAAAGCAAGCGCATATAAAACAGTTAATTGGCAGGTAAATGCTTTAGTTGATGCAACGCTGATTTCCGGCCCACAATGAGTAAAGACAGAATAATCACTTTCCCGTACTATAGCCGAACCTACGACATTACAAACACTTAAAATTTTTAAGCCATGCACTTTTGCATTTTTTAAAGCGGCCAAAGTATCTGCTGTTTCGCCCGACTGGCTGACTGCCACAAAAAGCCAATTCTTTTTAAAATGTATCGGCCTATATTTAAATTCCGAGGCCATTTCAACCTCAACCGGAATTTTGGCAAAATGTTCAATAACATATCTTGCAACTAAAGCGGCATGATACGCCGTACCGCAGGCAACAATGTATATACCTTCAATTTTTTTAGCCTCTTTCAAAGGGAGTCCAAAAGCCTTTGTAATATCCGGCGGAAGTGTTTGCAAAGTATCTTTGACATTTTGCGGCTCGT
Organism: Elusimicrobiaceae bacterium; assembly: GCA_045644515.1. Taxonomy (GTDB): domain Bacteria; phylum Elusimicrobiota; class Elusimicrobia; order Elusimicrobiales; family Elusimicrobiaceae; genus Proelusimicrobium. The sequence goes on from JAZRHA010000074.1 coordinate 28,660, forward strand.
CATGAATTTCTTTAAGCATAAAATGCTCAAAACCGCCCTTTTCGGCTGCTGAAATATCCCAGGAAATTGTGTGTGTTTTGCGCGTTGTTTTACGGAAATCACCGTCATAAATTTCAATATCATCCGGCGTGATTTTAACAGTGTCGCCGTCTTCAAAAAATATTGCTTTATTTGTGTGGTTTAAAAATGCCGGGATATCAGAAGCAAGGAAAAAGCCTTTTTTGCTGATACCAGCAACAAGCGGGCTTTGCCTTTTTGCCGCTACCATCACACCGGGGAATTTTGCATTTAATGCAACTAGTGCAAATGCACCTTTTAATTTACGCGTAGTTTTTTGGAAAGCATGAAAGAAATCTTTTTCATGTTTTAATTCTTCTTCAAGCAAATGGGCAATAACTTCGGTATCAGTTTCAGATTTAAATTTGTGGCCTTTTTTAAGTAAAACATTTTTAAGTTCCAAATAATTTTCAATAATACCGTTATGGACTAGGGCGATATTTCCGCTGCAATCTGTATGCGGATGGCTGTTTACAAGCGAGGGTTTACCGTGTGTTGCCCAACGGGTATGTGCAATACCTAAATGCGAATTTTTACCGGATTGTTTAACTAAACTTTCCAGATTTTTTACTTGGCCTACTGCTTTTAAAACGGTAATTTTATTTTTAACTTCTAAGGCAATACCGGCAGAATCATAACCGCGGTACTCAAGTTTTTTAAGGCCGGAAATTAAAAGTTCGGCGCAGTTACATTTACCGCAAAAACCGACAATTCCGCACATTATTTTGCACCTATTAAAAGTTTCATATCAAGCAAAGCTTGCGGAAGCCCGCGGAAAACGGATCTTGAAATAATTGCATGCCCGATATTTAATGCTTCCATACCGTTAATTTTGGCAATATCTTCAACATTTTTGTAGTTAAGGCCGTGGCCGGAATGCACTTCCAAATCAAGTTCTTTTGCCAAAATTGTGGCCATTTCTATACGCTCAAGTTCAGCTTTACGCGCTCTTTCGTTTTTTGCTTCACTATAGGTTTTAGTACAAAGTTCCACGATATCAGCTTCCAAACGTTTTGCTGCCCGTATATTTGAAGGTTCCGGATCAACAAACAAACTGACTTTTATGCCTGCTTTATGTAAAGCCTTTACCGTACGAATAATTGCCGGCAAATTACGCTTATTTAATTTAAGGCCACCGGAAGTTGTAAGTTCATTAGGAAATTCCGGCACCAAACACACTGAACCACATTTAATAGAAGTAGCGAAATCAACCATTTCTTTAGTTGCAGCCATTTCTAAATGAATTTTTTCGCGCGCAATTTTTGCTAATTTTTTGAGGTCTGTTTCTTGGATATGGCGCCTGTCTGCACGCAAGTGCATAACGATATAATCTGCCCCTAAAGCAAGGCATATTTCTGCTGCTTTAATCGGGCTTGGTTCAACACCGCCGCGCACTTGGCGGAGTGTTGCAATATGGTCCAAATTAACACCTAATTTCATAGTCACCTCTAGCAAGTTTTAACTTTGCTTTTATAAAATGTTACTACTTTTTGACAAATATCTTCCACATTTTCTTTATTTTCATCTTCAACTAAAATGCGGAGTAAAGGCTCAGTTCCCGAATAGCGTACAACTATGCGCCCCTTTTCACCCATAGATTTTTCAAGTTCTTTAAGATAGGGGCAAAAGCCGTCAATTTTATCTAACGGGATCTTTTTTTCAACCCTAACAGGAACAAGTTTTAAGGGGTATTTTTGCCATAAATTTTTAAAATAACTTAATTTTTTACCGGAACTTTTTACAATGCCCAAAAGTTGCAAAGCGGTTAAAATACCGTCGCCAGCAGGGGCAATATCTTTAAAAATAATATGGCCGGAAGTTTCCCCCCCAACAGACAGATTATTTTTTGTAAGCTCCTCAAAAACATATTTATCGCCGACTTTGGTTAAAACCGGTTCAATACCGTTTGCTTTCAAATAATTTATTAAACCCAAGTTCGCCATAATGGTTAAAACGGCTTTATTGCCTTTTAATTTACCATTATTTTTTAGATGTAAAGCAACGGTTGAAATTACATTATCGCCGTCAAAAACTGTGCCTTCTTCAGTTGCCGCAATAAGGCGGTCTGCATCCCCGTCAAAAGAAAGGCCAATGTCTGCTTTACATTTCTTAACTGCCTCTTGCAAACCTTCGGTATGCAAAGCGCCGGCATTTTTGTTTATATTAAAACCATCGGGATTATTATTTATTACAGTTACTTTTGCACCAAGTTCCTCAAAAACTTTTGGCGCAATTTTTGATGCAGCACCGTTTGCACAATCAAGCACGATATGTAAATTTTTTAAATCGGCAGCTTCGGTTAAAGTGCTTTTTAGAAATGAGATATATTCTTCCACCTTTTCCGGTACTTCACAAAACTTTGTATTATTTTGCAGATTAGGAACAGTTTTTAAATTTTCAATTTCACGCTCGATATTATCCTCAATACTTTCACTTAGTTTTGTGCCTTGCGCGGAAAAGAATTTTATACCGTTAAATTCCGCCGGATTATGGCTGGCTGAAATTACAATACCGCAAATATTTTTATATTTTTGTGTAAGCAAGGAAACACTCGGTGTGGTAGATATACCTAAGGACAAAACATTATACCCTGCTGCCCTTATACCTTTTGTAAGACATTCCAAAATTGCTTTACCGCTTGCACGGGAATCTTGCGCAATAAAAATATTTTTATTGGTATTATTTGGTTCTTGTTTTGAAAGTTCCTTTAAAGCACAGTAACCAAGTTTTGTAACAAAATCCTCAGTTAAAGGGTACTTACCCCAAACAGAACGTATGCCATCTGTACCAAAATATTTAGGCATCTTGCCCCCCAAATAAATCACCTGTTTGTTCTTTTTCTTCCTTCTTAGGTTTTGATTGTTTTTTAGGTTCTTCCTGTTTTGGTGTTTCTGCCGGTTTTTCCGTCTTTATTTCTGGTTTCACTTCGGCCGGTTTTAAACCTAAAATTTCATCAATTTCTTTGGCTTCCACCACTTCTTTTTCAAGCAAGCGGTCAACCAAAGCATGCATTTCCTTTAAGTGGTCTTTAATAATGTCTTTTGCTTTTTGATATGAATCGCGGATAAGTTTTGAAACTTCCTCATCAATAGCACGGGCTAAATCTTCTGAAATATTTTTGTGCCTTGAAATATCGCGCCCTAAAAAGACTTCATCTTCTTCGGTATGCACAGCTATTGGGCCAAGGCGATCACTCATACCAAGTTGCGCGACCATTTTTCTAGCATAAGAAGTTGCCCTTGATAAATCATCTGAAGCACCTGTTGTAATTTCTTCAAACAAAATTTCTTCCGCTGCACGGCCACCAAGCAAAATAGTAAGTTTATCTAAAATTTCGCTCTTAGAAGTTAAATATTTATCTTCTAAAGGAAGTTGCATTGTGTAACCTAAAGCCGGGCCCCTGGGGATAATAGAAACTTTATGTACAGGATCCCCGTTTTTGGAAAGTTTGGCAATAATTGTGTGGCCTGATTCATGTGCGGCAATAATGCGTTTTTCTTTCTCTGAAATCACGCGGCTTTTGCGTTGCGGGCCGGCCATAACACGCTCAACAGCTTCTTCAATATCTGCGTTTGTAACGGCAGGTTTATCCTGGCGCGCGGCCAAAATTGCGGCTTCATTGATAACATTTGCCAAATCAGCCCCCACAAAACCCGGGGTACTTTTGGCAATAACAGAAAGGTCAACTTCCTTTGCCATTTTGACTTTTTTGGCATGTACTTTTAAAATTTCTTCGCGGCCTTTCATATCCGGGGAAGGAACATTGATGTGCCTATCAAAACGGCCGGGCCTTGTTAAAGCCGGATCTAAAACATCAGGGCGGTTTGTTGAGCCCATTAAAATAATACCGCTTTGGGATTCAAAACCGTCAAGTTCAATTAAAAGTTGGTTTAAGGTTTGTTCGCGTTCATCATGCCCACCGCCAATACCGGCAAAGCGGCGGCGGCCGACGGCATCAAGTTCATCAATAAAAATTATGGCAGGTGCGTTTTTCTTTGCATTTGCAAATAAATCCCTAACACGCGCAGCACCAACACCTACAAACATTTCCACGAACTCAGATGCAGAGGCAGAGAAAAATGATACTTTAGCCTCCCCTGCTACTGCTTTGGCAAGCAAGGTTTTACCTGTACCCGGTGCACCGTATAAAAGCACGCCTTTTGGAAGTTTAGCACCGAGTTTTTTAAACTCAGCCGGGCTTTTTAAAAACTTAATAATATCCTGCATTTCTTCTTTAGCTTCATCACAACCGGCAACATCTTTAAAAGTTACTGTTTGCTTTGTAGGATCTTGGAGCTTTGCCTTTGAGCGGGCAAAATTTAGTGCACTTTTGCCGTCATTTCTTTGTGGGCGGATAAACAAAAACCACCACGCAAAAACAAAAAGTAAAACAAGGCCGATATTAAAAAGGACATTGAAAATCCAACTCTTATCTTGTTCTGCTTTAAAAGGCACTTTTGCAGCCATAAGTTCACTAACTAAAGCGGAATCTTCAATTTTAACTGTGCTGAATTTTTGTTCTTTACCGTCATCTTTATAAACACCGGTTATAAGTTCCGGGGTAATGGTAACGTCAAGCAAATCCCCGCTTGCGATTTTGGCCTTAAAAGCGGAATAGTCAATATTTTTGACTTTTGCGGTATCACCGAATTTTGAAAAAAGTATAACTGCGACTATAAAACATACTATCCACATTACCACTTGCCTAAATGGTATTTGCGGAACTTTATTTCTTGGTTTCATCAAAAACTCCTACATAAGGTAAATTGCGGTACAGCTCATTATAATCTAAACCATAACCGACAACGAATTCATTTTGTATAGTAAAGCCGATATATTTGGGCTTTATTTCAACTTTACGGTTTTGGGGTTTATCTAAAAGGGCGCAAAATTCTATAGAAGCAGGCTTACGGGCGGTGAGCATATCCCTTAAATACACACCTGTAAGGCCGGTATCAACAATATCTTCAACGATAATAACAGGCCTGCCTTTAATATCGTCCCTGATATCAAGCAACATGCGCACTTTACCGCTGGAACTTGTACCTTGGTAAGAAGACAGACTCATAAAGTCTATAGTACAATCAATTTCCAAATTTTTAACAAGATTTGCAAAAAATATTGATGCACCCCTTAAAATACAAACCATCAATGGTTTTTGCCCTGCATAATCTGCTGAAATCTGTTTGGCAAGTTCTTTAACCCTTGCATCTATTTGTTCTTCAGAAATCAAAACCCTTTTTACAGGCACCTGATAAGCCATAAACTCTCCTTTTAAAAATACAAATTAAATATTAATCTGCAACAAAAATCTTATCGTGATAATTAGCATGATAATACCGGCAATAAGTTGCATACGGCTATGCAAAACTGTTTGGTTAAAAGTATTGCCATGCACGATACCAAATAAAACAGTAAAAAATGTAAATAATGCAGATAAGAAAAGTGCTGCCGCCAAATAACCGGTTCTTATCATGGCAATAGCAAAACCAAATAAGAAAGACGGTAAAGCGGTTTGAATAGCAACTTTAATCATGTATGTATTTTGTACAATATCGGTAAAGTTTAAGCTGGGGGACCTTTCAATAGATTCCAAAATTAACTGTATGGAAATCAAAAACAACATCACAAAAACAAGCCAATGGGGAGAATTGTATAGCCAGGGGAAAAGTAAGCGCCCGATAATAAAGGCCAAAGCCATGGCAAGCACATTGATGATAGCAAAGACAAATGATGTCTTTAAAGCAGCGTCTTTTTTATAAGAGCTGCCGAGTTTGCGCCCGGTCATTACACCGAGGGCAAAAGTTCCTGTAGCGATACAGATTAGAGAGATTAGTAGTGTTAATATTTCCATATATATATTATAACATATCATTGGGAAATTTGGGTTCTTTTCTATTTTATTATTACGAATTATGTCCTTTAGTGTGCATGTTCTTGCAAATTTAAGCGCTTTTTTATTTTTCTGCTCCTAGAGTAACGAGATGTCGCTACGCTCCAGGTACTCGTCGTCGCAGAGAAAATAAAAAATCATCTTAAATTAGCTGCGTCGCACAAAAATGCGCTCGTGCGCTATGGTTTTACGCTCTTGAAATGTCAAAGAAAAATTTAAATTATCTCCAAAATACTTGCCGAGTATGCGCGCTGGTTTGACTTTATTTTTTGTATAGTTTTTCTTTTAATACTTTTTGGAGTAATAAAAGATTTTCATTGTTTTATTTTATAAAACCGATTTGCTTAATATTTTCTTCTTCATCAATATCCAACATATTATTGATGGTTTCTACAATTTGACTTACCCGTTTATCATTCTCATCCATATATTTCAAGAGGGTTTTTTCTAAGATACCTATGCGATATTTAATATTATCAGGTTTTTGTCCAAGCACATAACGGCGCAAAGCAATAAAGGCATTGATAATGGCTATATTAATTTGGATAGCACGTTCACTGTTTAGGACACTAGAGAGCATAGCCACACCGTGTTCTGTAAAAGCATAAGGATCTGTTGGAGAGTGTTTGAGTGTTTTGAACCTATCGCAATTTGCGATAAGTTCTTGTTTTTCTTCCTTAGAAAGTTGAAACATAAAATTTTCAGGGAAACGCTTTTTATTACGCTTTACCGCTTCATTTAAACGAAAAGTTTGTATACCATACAAAGCGGCTAAATCGCGGTCTATCATAACTCTAACCCCGCGTATAGTAAAAATTTTTGATTCTATATTTACTAATTCTAAATTTTTATTTGGCATAAGCACTTTCCTCTAAAAAGCTATCACACTTTGAATTATACAAAATTTCCCTAAAAATACTTGCCGGGTGTATGCGCACAATTTGCTTTATGTTAAAAGTATCTTGGGGCTTTGCATTTGTTTGCTTGGTTTATCTTCTTTCAATTCCTTAATTATTGCCTTTTTCATTTCTATAATTAATTTGTTATTTGGTGATATTTTTAAAATACTCTCACAATCTGCCAGTGCTTTGTTATTTTCACCCATAGTCCTATAAAAACGCGCTCTGCTTATGTAAT
>JAZRHA010000075.1:0-5184 GCA_045644515.1 Elusimicrobiaceae bacterium
GGGACAGAATTTTCCAGGCAATTTTACCGCTTAAAGGTAAAATCTTAAATGTTGAAAAAGCGCAACTTGTTAAAATTTTATCTAATGATGAAATCCGAACATTAATTTCCGCAGTCGGTACTGGTGTTGGTGAAGGTGAAGGCGGTTTTGATATTAAAAAACTCCGCTACAACAAAATTGTTTTGATGGCTGATGCTGATGTTGACGGACAACATATTACAACCTTACTTTTAACTTTCTTCTATCGCCAGTTAAAACCTCTTATTGAACAAGGCCATGTGTATATAGCCCAACCGCCTTTATATAAAATCAAAAAAGGTAAAATGGAAGACTATATGCAAACAGAAGAGCAAATGCAAACTTGGTTATTTAAAGAAGCACTTCAAGCCGTCAATGCAAAAAATGCAAAAGGTGAAGATTTGACTAAAGACCAAATTAAAACTTTACTCCAAATCTTAAAAGAACTTGAAGAATTAAATATGAGAATTGAACTTAAAGGTTTAACACTCAAAGATTATAACAAGTTCAAAGAAGGCGGCCAAATACCTGTCTTTAGAGTAACTTTGGAAAATAACAGTTTTAAATATTTCTATTCCGATCAGGAATTTAGAGATTACCAAACAGCTGTAAGAAACGAAAGAAGGGAAGACCTCCTTTCCAAAGGTATCCCGGAAATGGAAATTGATAATGACGCCTTAGAACCTGATTATCAATCTCTTAAAGAACTTACCAAAATTTTAGTAAACGAAAATAAACTTAAAGCACTTGGTTATACTTTGGATCAATTTGCTTTTGTTACCGAAGATAAACGCAAAGGCACACCTTTATTTACCATTAACGACGGTAAAAAAGATATTTTAATATTCTCTTTACAAGAATTTTTAAAAGTTGCAAAAGAAGTCGGCACGCAAGGTGCAACGATACAGCGCTATAAAGGTTTGGGTGAAATGAACCCTGAACAACTTTGGGAAACTACCATGGATCCGTCAAAACGCAAACTTGTTCGTGTTGCCATTGAAGACGCTGCCGATACAGAAAAAGTATTTGCAATGCTTATGGGGGATAAAGTTGAACCCCGTAGGGCTTTTATTGAAAAACACGCCCTTGAAGTTATCAATTTAGATATTTAGGAGTTTTTATGACAGATAATACTAACAACCAAACAAATTCCGCAGAATTATTTGACCAAATACATCAACGCGATATCGGCGAGGAAATGCGTAATTCCTATATTGATTACGCAATGAGTGTTATTATTGGCCGTGCATTACCTGATGCCAGGGACGGTTTAAAACCTGTTCACCGCCGCATTTTATATGCCATGCAGGAAATGGGTTTAAAATATAATAAACCGTTTAAGAAATCAGCACGTGTAGTCGGTGATGTTTTGGGTAAATACCATCCGCACGGGGACAGTTCAGTTTATGATGCTTTAGTTCGTATGGCACAAAACTTTTCAATAAGAAATACTTTAGTTAACGGGCAAGGAAACTTCGGTTCTATTGATGGTGACAGCCCGGCTGCTATGCGTTATACCGAAGTCCGCTTAAACCATATTGCTGATGAACTTTTGGAAGATTTAGATAAAGATACAGTTAAATTTGTTCCAAACTACGACGGTTCTTTAATGGAACCTGCAGTATTGCCTGCCAAAATGCCGCAACTTTTGGTTAATGGTTCGAACGGTATCGCGGTAGGTATGGCAACAAATATTCCAACCCATAATTTAGGGGAAATTTGCGATGGTATTATTGCTTTAATTAAAAACCCGGCAATTTCCACCAAAGAAATGATGCAAATTGTTAAAGGGCCGGACTTCCCTACCGGCGGTATTCTACGCGGTACAAAAGGTGTTTATGATTATTTTGAATCAGGCCGCGGTTCTTTAAAAATTCAAGCACGTGCCGAGATTGAAGAAATGAAAGGCGGCCGCGAAGCCATTATCGTAACTGAAATTCCTTATCAAGTAAACAAAACGGTTTTAATTGAAACTATTGCCGGCCTTGTTAAAGATAAAAAGATTACAGAAATTTCCGATATCCGTGATGAATCTGACCGCCGCGGTATGCGCCTTGTTATTGAACTTAAACGCGAAGCAACAGGCCAAGTAGTTTTAAATCAATTATTTAAACACACTCAACTTCAAACTTCTTTTGGCGTAAATATGCTTGCTATCGTTGATGGTAAACCTCGTGTTTTAAGCATGAAGGAAGCCATGCGCCAATATATCAGGCACCGCCAAGAAGTTATTACAAACAGAACACGCTTTGATTTAAATAAAGCTTTGAAACGTTCACATATTTTAGACGGTTTGCTTTTGGCAATCGCAAATTTAGACGAAGTTGTTGCAATTATCCGTAAGTCTAAAGATGCCCCGGAAGCCCGTACTAATTTAATGGCACGTTTTAAATTTACCGAACCTCAAGCCCAAGCAATTTTGGATATGCGCTTACATCAACTTACACAACTTTCTTCTATTGCAATTGAGCAAGAGCAAAAAGATTTAAAAGCTTTAATAAAAGAACTTCAAGACATTTTGGGTAATCCGCAAAGAATTTTAGACATTATTGTTGAAGAACTCACCAAAATGAAAAAAGATTACGGCGATGAACGCCGCACAGAAATTTCAACAGATGTTACAGATTTCTCCGTAGAAGATTTTATTGAAGAAGAAGATGTCGTTATTACCCTTTCACACGGTGGTTATGCAAAACGTATACCTCTTGATACATATCGCTCACAAAACCGTGGCGGTAAAGGTATAATCGGTGGTAAAACGAAAGAAGAAGATTTTATTGAACATCTCTTTGTAACTTCAAGCCATGCAACAATTTTAATGTTTACAAACCGCGGCAGAGTATTTGCCTTAAAGGCTTATGAAATACCTGAAGGAAACCGCCAAGGCAAAGGTAAAGCAATTGTTAACATGCTCCAAATTACCGGCGAAGAAAAGGTTACATCAGCAGTTGCATTTAAGGATTTTGATCCTAAGAATTGCGGTGAAACTTACCTTACAATGTGTACACGTTTCGGCACAATGAAACGTGTTAGCTTAGAAAATTTTGCTAACATTCGCCGCAGTGGTATTATTGCAATAGGTTTAGACGAAGGTGATGTTTTGGTTTCCGTACAAGAAACACACGGTAAATCAGATATTATCGTTGCAACAAGAAACGGTAAATCTATACGCTTTGATGAAAATCAAGTTCGTGCTATGGGCCGCACAGCACACGGTGTAAGAGCTATTAAACTTGCGGAAGGCGATGTCGTAATCGGTATGGAACAAGGTCAAAGAGAAGGCGAACAACCTGATGTCTTGTCCGTATGTGAAAACGGTTACGGTAAACGCACCGAGTTTAGCGAATACAGAACACAACATCGCGGCGGTATAGGTGTTATCACTATTAAGACAAGTGAAAGAAACGGCAAAGTCGTTGGTATTAAATTAGTTGACGAAACTAAAGACTTAATGGTTATTACCGAAAAGGGTATGGCCATCCGTATACGTTGTGAACAAATACGTTCCGTTGGAAGGAATGCACAAGGTGTTCGCTTAGTCAAACTAGAAGAAGGCGATAAAATTGCCAAAGTAACCCCTGTAGTTAAAGAGGAAGAAGAAAAGGCAAAAGAAGACCTTTCTTTAGAAGAAGTTGAAAGTAAATAAAATCTAAAAGCGCCGCTCTTAATTGGGCGGCGCAAGTTTAAAAAGGTATTTATGGAAAAACAAATTTTAGCATTAATTCAAAAAATCCGCCCGGCTTTACAAGCTGATGGCGGTGATGTGGAATTCGTTTCTTTTGATGAAAAAACCGGTATAGTAAAAGTTAAATTGCAAGGTGCTTGCGCCGGTTGCCCCATGGCGACAATGACTATCAAAAACGGCATAGAAGCATATTTAAAAGAAAACATACCCCAAGTAACCGCTGTTGAAAGGGTGTAATGCCGGTAATTGATTTACATTCCCACTCAAGATATTCTGACGGTGCAGTAAGCATCGCCGAATTATTATACACTTACAGTAAAGCCGGAGTGGAAATGATGTCTCTTACAGACCACGACTGTGTTTTAGGCCTTGAAGAAGCCCGAACAAAAGCTGCAAGATATAATATGTTTTTTATTAACGGGGTGGAAATCAGCACCCGTGATCACGATAACTTACATTTTGTCGGTTATAATTTTGATCCGGAAAATCTTGCTTTAAAAAAATTATTGGAAACTAATGCCCGGATGCGTCTTGAGCGCGTTAAAAAAACAGTTAAACTTTTGCAAGAAATTAAAATACAAATTACCGAAGAAGAAGTTTTAAAAATAGCAAAAGGTGTTTCCTCCCGGGCACATATTGCAGATTGTTTACGTCGTAGACATCTTGGATACATGCGTTCTGATATTTTTAAAAAATATTTAGGTAAGGGCTGCCCGGCTTATGTTCCACCCATGGCTGTAACGGTTAAAGAAGCTATAGAAACCATTAAACAAGCAGGGGGAAAATGTTTTATTGCGCATCCCGGCCTTGTTAAAGATTGTTGGGATTTTGAAAAATGGGTTTCTTGGGGATTAGACGGGATAGAAGTTTATTATCCTTCACATCGCGAAGCTATGCGTGAGGAACTTTTGCAAATTGCAAAAAAATATAATTTGCTTGTTTCCGGTGGATCTGATTTCCACGGCAATATTGCCGGCAGGGCAATTGTCCCTGGGCGTGAAGTTCCGCAAGAAGTTTACGATAAATTATATTCAACATTTTTTTGATATGTTAGTAATAGCACATCGCGGGGCTAGTGCCTTCGCTCAAGAAAATACTTTAAAAGCTTTTGAATTAGCTTTTAAATTAGGTTCATCTTGGCTTGAAACAGATATTCAACGTAGTAAAGAAGGTGTTCTTGTTTTATACCATGATTATAATTTGAAAAACAGTAAAAAAATTAAAGATTGTACTTTTGAATATTTAAAAAATTTTAATATACCTACGCTATCTGATTTGCTAAAAATTACACCTAAAAACTTTACTTTAAATTTGGAAATTAAAAATGATGAAAATATTTACCCTGGTATTGAAAAACAAATTTTAGCAGAGTTGAAAAATGCTAAAAATATTAAAAAAGAACAAATTTTAATTTCATCTTTTGATATCCCAACTTTACAAAAAATTCACGCTTTAGATAAACAAATAAATATTGGTGTTTT
>JAZRHA010000076.1:0-3625 GCA_045644515.1 Elusimicrobiaceae bacterium
AAAACAAGAAGATGGAAGAAGAGCATTATTGTATCTGATAAAATTTTCTACTTTTAAAAAAGTAGAAAATTTTATAAAAGAAGGAATAGATCTGAATTATACCGATAAAAACGGAAATACCATTTTAATTGAAGTTGCAACAGATAAACGTGTGGAATTGTCGGAATATTTAAATCAAACAATAGAAGTTACTGAAATAGTTAATGGAAAAGAAATTACTGTTAAAAAAGGAAATTCTTTTATTCAAATTTTGATAAATAACGGGGCAGATATAAATATTAAAAATAATCAAGGTAATACAGCATTAATTGAGGCTGCGAAACAGGGCAATTATCATATAGTAAAAACTTTAATCAATAATGACGCAGATACAAAAACTCTACCAAATGATATGGCATTAATTTTTGCTTGCAAAGAAGGAAATATTGATAAAGCCAAATCTTTAATACAAAGAGGTGCAAATGTTAATTTTTCTACAAATTATGAAAAGAAAACTCCGTTAATGTTTGCCTGCGAAAATTATACCTTCCCAATAATAAAATTGCTTATAGAATATAGTGCCGATATTAACGCAAAAGAAATAAGCTATGATTGGACTCCTTTATATTATGCAATAATCAGCGATACTATTAACAAAAAGAATAACGGAAGTATAAATAAAATGGAGATAATAAAATATTTAATATCAAAAGGTGCAAATATAAACGAAGATATACCTATTTATTTAAATCATGAAACAATAAAAAACTATTCTATACTAATGCACGCTTGCGATCATAATTATGTTGATGTCGTAAAAATATTATTGGAAAATGGTGCAAAAGTAAATACAAAAAATTCCAGAGGTACAACCGCTTTACATAGGGCTAAACAAACCGGAAACACAGAACTGATAGAACTTTTAAAATCTTACGGTGCAAAATAACCTAATAAGAACCTCTTCGTAAATATAAACCTAGCAAGTATTTTGGAGATAATTTAAATTTTTTCCTTGACGACGAATACCCAGAAGTATAGGAGCGAAGCGATTTTCGGTATTCTAGGAAAGGAAAAATTTAAATTAGCCCGAAAGACGCCGCTAGCAACGAAATAAAGAGTTCGGATTCTTTATCTTTATTCTTCAATTTTGAGCATGGCAATAAAGGCCTCTTGCGGTATGTCCACATTCCCAATACTTTTCATGCGTTTCTTACCTTCTTTCTGCTTTTCAAGAAGTTTACGTTTACGCGTAATATCACCGCCGTAACATTTGGCGATAACATCTTTACGATATGCAGGTATGGTTTCGCGTGCAACAATTTTGCCGTTCACACGTGCTTGCAAGGCAACCTCAAATTGCTGACGGCCGATAAGTTCCTTTAATTTTTCGCAAAGCAATCTGCCGCGGGAAACCGCTTTATCTTTATGCGTGATAACACTTAAGGCATCAACAGGGGAACCGTGTATCAAAATTTCCATAAGCACGACATCTGAACTTTGATACTCGGCAATTTCATAGTCAAAAGAAGCATAACCTTTGGAAACTGATTTTAATTTATTATAGAAATCAACAACCATTTCCGCCATCGGCATATAATAATTTATGACCACTCTTTCACTAGACAAATTTTCCAAAGAAATATATTGCCCGCGCTTTTCTTTAAGAAGTGTCATCACCCCATCCATATAAGCAATAGGCACAACGATTTTTATTTTTATTGTCGGTTCTTTAATATCAATAATATCGCCATACGGCGGGAAATTGGCCGGATTATCAATCCATTTATAACCGTTACCGGCATCAGCCAAAGCCAGCAATTCCTGCGGATGGGTTTTGCGCGGCGTAAATTTTACCTGGTAAATGACGTTTGGGCTTGTGGCAATTAAAGATAAATTAAATTCCCTTTCAAGACGTTCTTTAACAATTTCAATATGCAAAAGCCCCATAAAACCAAGACGGAAACCAAAGCCCAAAGCTTTGGAAGTTTCACTCTGGTAACTAAAAGAACTGTCAGACAAATTTAACTTTTCAATAGCAGTTCTAAGAAGCGGATAATCAGTTGTTTCTACCGGGAAAATGCTGGCAAATACCACAGGTTTTGCCTCGGTATATCCGGGGAGTGCGGTTTCAGCCGGGGCTGATGCTATTGTTACCGTATCGCCTACTTGCACCTGATGAATGTCTTTAATGCCGGCAATAATATAACCCACTTCGCCTGCCTCAAGTTTATCACTCTTTTGAAGTTTAGGCGTCATGAAACCGACTTCTTCAATTTTTGAAGTAAACCCAGAGGCCATAAGTTTTAAAGTATCGCCTGCTTTCAAAACACCGTCAACCATGCGCACATATATTATAACGCCGCGGAAAGCATCATAATAAGAATCAAAAATCAAAGCGCGCGTCTTGGCCTTAACTTCGCCGACGGGAGCAGGTAAATCAGTTATAATTCTGTCAATTAAATGTTCTATACCAAGCCCGGTTTTTGCACTTACACGCTCCGCCAAAATAGGTTCCTTTAAAACTTCCCAAATTTGTTCTTCTGTAATATCGGCATCACTTTGGTTTAGGTCAACTTTATTTATTACAGGTATTATTTTAAGCCCCAAACTTTGTGCAAGATGTGCATGCGCTACCGTCTGTGCTTCAACACCTTGGGAAGCATCAACAAGCAACAAAACGCCCTCGCAAGCACGCAAAGAACGGGCAACTTCATAAGAAAAGTCAACATGCCCCGGGGTATCAATTAAATTTAAAATATAATCTTTATATTTAATGCGGACAGCTTTTGCTTTAATTGTAATACCACGCTCGCGCTCCAGGTCCATAGCATCAAGAAGCTGGGCCTGCATTTTGCGCTTTGGAACGGCGCCGGTATCTTCCAAAATTCTATCTGAAAGTGTTGTCTTGCCGTGGTCAATGTGGGCTACAATAGAAAAGTTACGAATTTTTTCCATAAACTACAAATATTTATCTTCCTGCGAAATCATTTTAAAAACTTTTTTTAGTGCTTTATGCGCTTCATTTTCATCAGGACCTATAATAGTGTAAGTTAATTTCGTCCCTTTTTCTGCAGCTAGCATCATAACACCCATAATGCTTTTAGCATTTATTTCAATACCCTCTTTTATTAGACAAATTTCACTTTTAAATTTGCCAGCCTCCTGTGCAATTAAGGCAGCAGGACGGGCATGAATCCCCAAAAGGTTAGTTATAGTAATTTCTTCTTTAATCACAATTCATCCTATGAAAATAATGCCACCAAAGTAAATATTAATACCGAACATAAATACAAATAGATACTTGGAATATTCCATTTTTTAATAAACACACTAAACATTATAAAGGCTATTAAAATGGATATTCTTGTTATTAAATCTACATTGAGAGTTGATCCGGCAAAATAAAAATACATTCCGTATACAAACAAAAATAAAGTTAACACTTGGCCAATAGTCTTCAAAACCGTTATAATTTTATTCCAATTAAGTTTTGTAAGCCCAAAGAAATTATCTTCGGTACCATTATAACTTAACGAAAGCCCCATATAACGGGTTATAAAGACAGGCACATTATAACTTATAAAAGCAAGCAGTAAAGCCAAACTCACTATAAAAACTTCATTTTGTACTGGTATCGTATCATTTA
>JAZRHA010000077.1:0-6305 GCA_045644515.1 Elusimicrobiaceae bacterium
CCCTTATTCAAAGATAAAAATGAGCGTGAAGAATTTTTAGAACGTCATAAAAAAACTAATGTAGAAAAATTTCCTTTAGAAGATTATGAGGGCCCGGCATATCTTGGTATAGACAGCGGTTCCACCACATTAAAAGCTACACTTATTGATGATCAAAACCGGCTTTTATATTCCTATTACGGTTCAAATAACGGCGACCCTTTTACTTTAGCACTAAATATTTTAAAAGAAATTTATGCGCGTAAAAAACCGGGGCTTGAAATAAAAGCCGCTGCAGCAACTGGTTACGGAAGTGCCTTACTTAAAGCCGGCCTAAAATTGGATATCGACGAAGTTGAAACCGTTGCTCATTGTACTGCTTCAACATTTTTTGCACCTAAGGCTACTTTTGTTTTGGATATCGGCGGGCAAGATATAAAATGTATGTCTTTAAAAAACGGGGTAATTGAGCGTATCGGTTTAAACGAAGCCTGCAGCGCCGGTTGCGGATCATTTATTGAAAATTTTGCAAAATCTCTGCACATGAATTTACCCGATTTTGTTGAAGCGGCATTAACCGCACAAAACCCTGTGGACCTTGGTACACGCTGTACTGTTTTTATGAATTCCAAAGTAAAACAAGCGCAAAAAGAAGGTGCGAAAGTTGGCGATATCGCTGCCGGGCTATCATATTCAGTTATAAAAAATGCGTGCTATAAAGTTATTAAAATACATAATGTTGAAGAACTTGGGAACTGTATTGTTGCGCAGGGCGGATCATTTTTAAATGATGCTTTGCTTAGGACCTTGGAAATTCAAGTAGGCAAACCAGTCATACGCCCTGGACTTTCAGGTTTAATGGGTGCTTTTGGGGCTGCTTTGCTTGCAAAAAAACGTGGTCCGGAAGACGGCAAAAAAACAAAATTAATTAGTGCGGCAGAAATTGCCCAACTTAAAACCACCACAAAAAATATACGCTGCCAGGGTTGTTCAAACCATTGTATGTTAACTGTTACAAACTTTGGCGGTAAACAAAATTTTGTGTCCGGTAACCGCTGCGAACGCGGTGCCGGTATGGCAAAAAATAAGCACATAAATTTATATGAATATAAATATAACCGTCTGTTTAATTATTACACACCCTTAGCCAAAGAAAAAGCAAAACGCGGAACTGTGGGTTTACCACGCGCACTTGGTATGTTTGAAACTTATCCGCTTTGGTTTACACTTTTAACTGAACTTGGTTTTAGTGTGGAATTATCCGCACCTTCATCTAAAAATTTATTTTTCAGCGGTTATAGTTCCATACCTTCCCAAACTGTTTGCTACCCGGCAAAAATTGCACACGGGCATATATTAGATTTAATTAATAAAAAAGTTGATTCAATTTTCTTCCCGTGTTTACCGAAAAGCCAAAAAGAGTTTGCCTCACAAGAAGATTTTTATAATTGCCCGATTGTAACAAGTTACCCGGAATTACTTTCCAAAAATATCAGTGAGGTTATGCAAAGCGGTATTCCGTATTATTCACCTTTCTTACCGTTAGATGAAAAGATTTTACCGCAACGTTTACGCAAAATTAAATTATTTAAACGCATCACCTTAAAAACTTTAAAACAAGCCGTAAAAAAAGCATTTGCCGAACAGAAAAAATTTAGGGAAGATATACGCAAAGCCGGCGAGCAAGCCCTAAAAGAACTTGAAGAAAAAAATGAGTTCGGTATAATTTTAACAGGGCATCCTTACCATATTGACCCGGCAATTAACCACGGTATCCCGGAACTTGTTAATGCCTGCGGTCTTGCTGTTCTGACGGAAGATTCCGTCGCACACTTGCACTCAAATTTTGATAAACTTTGGGCGCGCGATCAATGGACTTTCCATTCCCGTATGTACCATGCCGGTTCTTTTACGGAAAATACGGATAATTTGGCTGTTTTACAATTAGTTTCCTTCGGTTGCGGTGTTGATGCTATTACCGCTGAACAACTTGAAGATATTGTTAATTCAAAAGGCCGTTTATACGCCCAAATAAAAATTGACGAAGGGGAAAATTTAGGCCCGGCAAAAATCCGCATACGCTCTTTGCTCGCTGCAATGCGTGATATGAAACACGATAATATAGTGAAAGAAAAAACCACACATGCCCCTGCACAATTTACGCCGGAGATGAAGAAAACGCATACAATTTTAGTTCCGCAAATGTCACCAATTCACTTTCAATTTATTGAGGCTATGTTTGAAAGTGAAGGTTATAAAGTTGTGCAACTGCCCACGGTAAGTAAAGAGGCAATAGAACTAGGCCTAAAAAATGTAAACAATGATGTTTGTTACCCGGCAATTGTAGTTATCGGGCAAATACTACAGGCGATAAAAGACGGGAAATTTGATACGCATAAAATTGCCATACTTGTAAGCCAAACAAACGGCGGTTGCCGTGCATCAAATTATGCCGGGCTTTTGCGCCGCGCTTTGGCACAATGCAATATGGAATATATCCCAGTACTTACACTAAATGTTAGCGGAAATACGGCAAATCAAACAGGGTTTTCTTTAGGTTATAAGGTTTTAATACGCGGTTTAATGGTAGCTTGTTATGGCGACGTTTTAATGCAAACAATTTACCGCGTGCGCCCTTATGAAAAGGTAGCAGGTTCCGCTCAAAAATTAGCAGATGATTGGGCTGTGCGTATTAAAAAGAATTTAAAGAGTGGCAACCTAATAAAATTTGCTTGGAATATTTTTAAGATAATAAGAGCTTTTGACAAACTGCCGCTTAAACGTATGAAACGCAAACCGCGTGTCGGACTTGTTGGGGAAATTTTATTAAAATTCCACCCGGATGCAAATAATCAGGCCGTATCAATAGTTGAACAAGAGGGTGGTGAAGCCGTTGTACCTTGCCTGATGGACTTTATGCTTTACGGTTTTTATGACCATATTTTTAATTACCGCAATATGAAAGGCACCTGGCGCAGTTTTGCCTTTAGTTATTTATGTATTTGGGCCTTTGAACTTTTTAGATTTCCGCAACGTTTGGGGTTTTGGCTTTCAAAGCGTTTTGAAGCACCGATTTATTTCAAAAAACTACGCCAAAAAGCGCGTGATGTTATTTCACTAGGTCACCAAACCGGCGAAGGGTGGCTGCTTACGGCTGAGATTATTGAACTTTTGGGCAGCGGTGTGCGAAATGTACTTTGTATGCAGCCTTTTGGGTGTTTACCAAATCACATTGTCGGTAAAGGCTTTATTAAGGAAATTAAGAAGAAATACCCGACTGCCAATATTATTGCCGTAGATTATGACCCGGGCGCAAGCGAAACAAACCAAATAAACCGCATAAAACTTATGATGTCCATTGCCAAACAAGATTCTTAATTAAAAGAATCTTGTTTAAATATGTTACAAAAATAAATATTTATTAATTGTATTTTTTTGCAAATTCTGCATCGGACATGGTCAAATACAAAACAGCTTCAATAATGCCAATTATAACAGAAATAAATGCTCCGAAAACTGTCAAAAATAATAACAGATATACAATACCCCAACCGGTTTTGCCTAAGTAAAATTTATGTGCGCCGATACCTCCCAAAAAGAATGCAAGAAGTATAGCAACCCATTTATTCTTTTTTCCCTTTTTCAAATCTTCACTTATCTTGCTCACACTCATTTCCTCCTATTTTTTAAATAATTTTACTAAATTGTACAAAATTTTTACATGTAAAACTTTTACTTGGCGGCGCGGCTTAAAAATGCTATTCTTTATTGTGTGGGGAATTTATGCCAAATATAAAACAAAAATCTTTACTTGAAAAATACGCACCCGTCAATAATGTGTGCTTAATGATTTTGGCGGCAACTGCCGTAACAGCGATGCTTGTTTATGCAAAAGTGGTACTATTGCCGTTTATGCTGGCTGTATTTATTTCAATGGTGTCAAACACGATTGCTAATTGGCTAAATAGGAAATTTAAATTATCAAAAGCGATTTCACTTGCAGTTATTTTGTTTATATTTATAGGGTTTATATTTTTATCTGTTTTATTCATATCAAGTTCTATAGAAAGTTTTATAAGAAGTGCTGATATTTACTCCCAAAAACTTACTTATGCACTTGATTGGTTTATAGGTATATTACAAAAAATCGGCATTAAAGCGGACGAAGCCCTACTTATGGAATATGCTAAAGAAATACCTGTCATGGGCATGATCCAAAAAATGGGCAGCAATATATTTTCCTTATTTACTAATGCTTTTTTAGTGGCTTTATTTTTAGTGTTTATGTTTATGGGAAGGGAACAAACTTCAAGCCCTTTTATCGTTTCCGTAGAAAAGAATATTTCCTTTTACTTGATTGTTAAAATTGCCGTATCAATAATGGCTGCATTTTGTGTATGGGTTGCCTTATCTTTACTTAATACAGAACTTGCATCAATGTTTGCTCTGCTTACTTTCTTACTTAATTTTATTCCAAATATCGGCCCAAGTATTGCAACAATTTTGCCTTTGCCCGTATTATTTTTACAGTATGGTTTTGATTGGCATTTAATTCTGGCTTTGATTTTAGTAACTGCAGTACATTTTATTATCGGTAATGTTTTGGAAACGAAGTGGCTCGGCAAAAGTATGGACTTAAACCCACTTGTTGTTGTCGGAAGCTTGATTTTTTGGGCTTTAGTTTGGGGCGTGATGGGTGCTTTGCTTGCAGTACCTCTAACAGCAATTTTAAAAATGATTTTGGAAAGGTCAGAAACTACAAAACCTCTTGCTGATTTTATATCCGGCAACAAAAATAAATAAGACTATAGAAAACTTTTTCCGGTTAATGTAGGTGGGATTTTGAGCCACGCGGCAGCACTTTGGCCGAGATCGGCATAAGTGGAACGCTCGCCGATAAATTCCGGTTTAATATTTTTTCCAAATGCAATAACAGGTACATTTTCGCGCGTATGGTCACTGCCTTTATAAGTCGGGTCACAACCGTGATCAGCAGTTATAAAAACAATATCGTCATCCTTTAAAATTGCGGCAAGTTCGGGCAGGCGGCTGTCAAAATATTCAAGGCCTTCGGCGTAACCTTTTATATCACGCCTATGGCCCCAAACCATATCAAAATCAACAAAATTAGTAAACACTATACTGCCGTCAGGTGCAGTTTTAACTTGCTCTAAAGTAGTATTAAAAAGTTCTTCAAGCCCGCTTGCTTTTACTGTTTTTGTTATGCCTTGATGCGCATAAATATCGGCAATTTTACCGATAGAAATTACTTGCCGCCCTGCTTCTTTTGCATTGTCTAACAAAGTTTTATTCGGCGGTTTAACGGAATAATCATGACGGTTTTTTGTGCGAACAAAACCGCCTTTACCGTCATCTTCAAAGGGGCGAGCGATAACGCGTGCAATATTATAAGGTTTTAAATGTTTAAAGGCTATTTCGCAAAGTTCATAAAGCCTATCAAGGCCAAAATGTTTTTCATGTGCGGCGATTTGAAAAACGCTGTCTGCCGAAGTATAACAAATCGGTTTACCTGTTTTAATGTGTTCCGCGCCAAGTTCATTTATTATGACAGTCCCCGACGCCGCTTTATTACCTAAAATGCCTGGCAAATTGGCCTCTTTACAAATTGCATCAATTAAATTTTGCGGAAAAGACGGGTAATTTGGCGGAAAATAACCCCAATCAAATAAGACGGGAACACCTGCCATTTCCCAATGCCCGGAAGATGTGTCCTTACCTTTACTGACTTCACGCATAAAACCGTATTTTGACGGTAAATTTATTTTTGCTTGGCTTAATTTACCGGCAGGTATTTCCACACCGCAACTTGCTTGTGCGGACTTAAGCAGACCAAGGGCGGCCATATTAGGTACATTTAGCCCACCGTTTTTTTGCGCGATATGCAAAAGTGTATTTGCACCTTCATCACCAAAGGCGGCTGCATCTTTGGCACCCCCAATGCCAAAACTGTCTAACATTAAGATTACTACTCTACCCATAAATTACCCCCCTACTTCTTTTTGTTTTTCAGTTTACCGCTTTTTAATTTCTTAACTTTTAATAAGAGTAATGCCTCTTTAATTTCTTGGTCGGCTTGTTCAAGATCAATGGCTTTATCATTTTTTAAGCGGTCCGCTTTTGCTTTTTCAAGTTGCTGGCGCGCGGTTTCCTCGTCAATTTCATCTTGCAAAACTGCACCTTCGGCAAAAACACTGACATTATTATTTGCAATTTCCGCAATACCGCCAAGAACGGCAAAAGTCTCCGTTTCTTCCCCGATTTTATAACGTAAAACACCGTATTTCAAAGTCGCAATATACTCCGTA
>JAZRHA010000078.1:0-11143 GCA_045644515.1 Elusimicrobiaceae bacterium
TATGTGGATACCGTTCGGGTTCTTAATGACCTTTTTGAGAAGAAAGAGGATAAATAAATTATTAAACCTACTTTAGCAAATTCAGACGGTTGTAAATTAAAGAAACCAAGGTTTATCCAACGGTGTGTATGGGCAGCTTCCGGGCTAAATAATGCCCAAACAAGCAAACCCCAGCAAAACCATAAAATATAAAGAGGATTAAAAAGTTTCAAAGTATGAAGTTTTGTAAAAAATTTTGCCAAAAACAACATTAAGGAAAAACCTATAATATCAAACATTAATTGCCTTTTAAAATAATGCATAGAATCAAATGCACTTGACGAATAAGTAAATACGAGTCCGAACACAACCATAATAACCGCAAAAGCAAAAAGAGGTTTATTAAGAGGCAAATTAGCATGTCTTTGTTCTCTTTTATTTTTGCTTTTTAAAGCTGTTGAAAAACGTGTTTTAACAAGTAAAAGATTGCCCATTTTTTACCTTATTTTTAAAGTTGATAAAGCCAGTAACATTAAAATTATACCGATTATCCAAAATCTGACTATGACTTTTGGTTCCGCCACTCCTTTAAGTTCAAAATGATGATGCAACGGCGCCATTTTAAATATACGTTTACCTTTTGTTAATTTAAAATACCCCATCTGCAGAATTACGGACAGGGCTTCCATAACAAATAAACCGCCGGCAATTACAAGCACAAGTTCTTGTTTAATACAGATTGCAGAAGTTGCAATAACACCGCCTAAAAATAAGGAACTTGTATCCCCCATAAAAACTTGTGCCGGGTATGCGTTATACCACAAAAATCCAAGGCAAGCACCGACTAAAGCAGAAAGGAAAACTGTTATTTCCCCGGCACCAGGGACAGGCACAATTTTTAAATATTCCGCAAATCCCATATTACCTGCCAGGTAAGCAAAAACTATATAAGCACCTGCGCAAAAAATTACACTGCCTGAAGCAAGCCCGTCAAGCCCGTCAGTCAAATTTGTTGCATTTGAAGAACCTATTAATACAAGCATTGCAAAAGCAGCATAAAATACACCCAAGTTTAGCATAACTTTACTGCTGAAATACGGTATTGTCAGAGAAGTAGCATATTCAGCATTAGGTGGATTTACACCAAGATATCCCACTACAATAAGAGCTGCAAGCATCTGCGCCGCAAATTTAAGCCAAGAAGGCGCACCGGCAGTGTTTTTCTTTATAAGTTTTGTATAATCGTCAACAAAACCGGCAAAAGCTAAAATTAATGTAACAATAATAAGCAGCCAAATAAAATTATTATCAAGGCGCGCCCAAAGCAAAACGGAAGTAAGCAAACTGATTAAAATAATTATCCCCCCCATTGTGGGTGTTCCTTTTTTAGTGAGGTGTGATTTTGGACCATCATCCCTTTCAATTTGCCCGATTTTATGGGCCCTGAGTTTTGCAATAATTTTAGGTGAAATAAGTAAAGCAATCAAAAGCCCAAAAAGCAAGGCAGCACCCGCCCTAAAAGTGATATAACTGAATATATTTAATACGGAAAATTCCCCTGATAAATTTGATAAATAGTACAACATTTATTTGCCCTCCTTCAATTGAAAAAACAGTTCTTCAAAATTTAAAGACCTTGATGCTTTAAATAATATGGTTCCGTTTTTATCTTGTATAATTTTTTGTAAATCTTCCAAAAAATCTAATTTATTTAAACTGTATTTGACTTCTTTAAAGTTTAATTTAAGAAGTTCTTGATAAGTTTCTTTTATTTCTTGCCCGGCTAAAAATACTTTATCAAGTTTAGCATTAATAATTTTGTTTGCAAGTTCTTTATGGTACATTTTTGAAAAACTGCCAAGTTCGCGCATATCACCCAGTACGGCAAAACGCGGCATAGTACATTCAGACAGAATATTTAGAGCATTTTCCATAGACACAGGATTTGCGTTATAACAATCAAGCAAAATATCTGTTTTATTAAGTTTATGCTTTTCAAGGCGCATAGGCATAGGTTTATAAGTTTTAAGGCCTTTTTCTATATCTTCTTTGAACATTCCAAGTGCCAAAGCCGCACCGCAAGCGGCAGCAGCATTTAATTTATTGTGGTGTTCTAAAATAATACCTGTATTAAATAAAGCACCTTTATAGGTGAAGGAGAATGTCGGGGTATTTTGAATCACGATATCGTTATTTGAATCAAAACCGAAACTTAACATTTTGCCTTTATAATCTGTTTTTAAATTTTTAAGGAATTTATCATCCCCATTAAATACTACAGTTGCCCCCATGTTGAGATGATTTAAAATTTCCGTTTTGGTTTTATAAATATTTTCCATGCTGCCAAAAAATTCCAAGTGTGACGGTGAAATATTTGTAAGTACCGCAACATCCGGTAAGACAAGGCGGGCAATTTCCGCGATATCACCGATATGTGAAGCCCCTAATTCAAAAACACCGAATTTATCTGTATTAGATATTTCAAGCAAAGATACAGGTACACCGATTTGATTATTAAAATTACCCTCAGTAGAACAAGTTTTACCGAATTTTTTGAGCAAAGCACTTAACATTTGTTTAGTTGTACTTTTACCGTTTGAGCCTGTAATTGCAGCTATTTTTATATCTTTACTTAAACGGTGAAATTTAGCAATTTCCTGCAAGGCAAGCAAAGTGTTTTCCACAGTTAAAAATGGTGTGTGTTTTAAGATTTCATCATATTTTGGGGCTTCTTTTCTTTCTAAAATAATGAAATTTGCCCCTGCTTCTAAAGCCTGTTTTATAAAGGTATGCCCATCAAATTTTGCCCCTTTTAAAGCTATATATGCCTGCCCTTTTTGTAAGGTTCTTGTGTCGTAGGATATAGTTTTTAATATATCTTTTAAATTTGCTTGGCACAAAATACCGTTTGTAATTTTTGCCAATGTTTGATAACTAATTTTTAATTGCATAAGACTCTTCATTAACCTCTGGATATAAAGTTAAAAATTTCGCGGCAATTTCTGAAAATATTTTTGCCGACATTGAACCGAAAAGTGATTTCTCCGGTTCATCTAAAACTACTAAAATTGTCAAACGCGGCTTACCTGCCGGAACAAAACCGCAAAATGATGCAATATGTGCCCTCTTTTCATATTTACCGGTTTCCATAAGTTTCTCGGTAGTACCTGTTTTACCTGCAACCTTGTATGCAGGCATTTGGGCTGCTTTTGCAGTTCCGTTTTCAACAACACTTATAAGCATCTTTTTAAGGCTTTCTATCGTACTGGGTTTTAAAACTTCCCTTACACGCATAGGTGTTGCTAAAATATCTTCTTTACCGCTTGGATACTTTATTTTACTAATTAAATGGGCTTGCATTAAAGCCCCCCCATTTGCTATTGCCGAATATGCTGTAGCAATTTGTATACCTGAGGCAGATACCGTATAACCGTATCCAGCTTTGGCAGTATCAATGGGTTTCCAGGAGGTATGATCACGTAAAATACCTGGTGATTCACTTAAAAAATTGACATTACTTTTTACACCAAACCCAAATTTTTTGAAATATGTATATAATTTTTTCGCACCGACTTGAAGGGCAATTTTTGCTGCACCTATATTTGAAGAAACTTCCAAAATTTCCGTTACGTTTAAAGAGGGTTTTTCCTGGTGGTCTTTAATTATTATACCGCTAACATTAAACTTATTATTTTCCATAGAATAAGTATCATTTGGCTTTATTGTTCCTGTATCAAGTGCCGCAGCGACAGCGATAGTTTTAAAAGTTGAACCTGGTTCATAAGTAAATTGAAATGGCAGGCTCCTGCCGTCGCGATAAGGATAAGATGCAGCAGCTAAAACTTCACCTGTATAGGAATCTTGAACTATCGCAAAAGCATTTTTAACTTTAAACTTTTCTGCATAATATTTTAGTGTTTCTTCCGTAAAATATTGGCCTAAAGCATCAATGGTTAAGTAGACATCTGCGGCATCATTTGTATCTTCCTGCCCGGCCTCATAAATAATACCGCCGTCCCTTGCTTTTTTGACAAGTTTTCCTTCTTTTTTATCAGCTAAAATATCGTTATACATTAATTCAATGCCGGAAAACCCTATGTTTTCGGAATTTGTGGAGCCGATAATGTCCTGTGCCACCCCATAAGGATAAATACGGCTATATCTCGGTTCAATTTCAATACCGCTTAATTTGTTTTTGCGTATTTCATTGATTAATTGTTCATATTCAATGGGCGTTGCATTTTTTTTGACGTAGAAAAAGTTCCTTTTATCTTTCCATTGTTTTTTTAGAGAAGATAAATTTACATGTAAAACTTGTGCTAAAATATTTAAAGTTAGGTCTTTTTCCTTTACATTATTTTTGGTTATTGCAACAGCATAACTGCGTAAAGATTCAGCTAAAATATTACCGTTTCTATCTAAAATACGGCCCCTGAAAACATTTTCTCTTGTTTTCGTATAAACCCTTTTTTGACTGCGTGTAGTAAATTCTTCATGCCGCAAAGTTTGCAAATTTATAAGCTGAAGCACCACCGCTACAGGTATCAAAAAACACAAAATCCCAATTAATTTAAGACGGTTTACTGTATTCACTTTTTAACTCCAAAGCATACACATTTTGAGGGGCAATTACTTTTAAATCTTTTTTATTAGCTTCTTCCATAATTTTTGCCGGGGATTTATATAATCTAATTTCATAGCGGAGATATTGGTTCCTTGCTTCTTTAAAAGCAATTTCTTCTAACAGTTCCCCTACCTTATGGCCTGTGCGTTCTTTTTGAACTCTTTCCATAGCAATTAAAAGTAAAAAAGTTCCTATTGCAAGCATTATAATAACTATGCTTTTTATATTCATTGTATCCTCTCAATCACTCTTAGCCCGGCACTTCTTGCACGGGAGTTATTTTTTATTTCTTCAAGCGAAGGTGTAATAAGTTTTTTATTTACAAGGCGCCAAGCACCGCTTTTTTCCATTTCTTTAAAGGCTTGTTTTATTATTCTGTCTTCTAGGGAGTGGAAAGTTAAGAAGGCAGCCCGTCCCCCGGGTTTAATAATGTCAGCAAGCATTTTTGGTGCTTTTGTAACAGTTTCTAGTTCTTCATTAACTGCAATACGCAGAGCTTGAAATATTCTTGTTGCCGGATGTGTTTTACCAAAACGCGGAATATGTTTTTCTATTAAATTTGCTAAATCTGTGGTTGTTTTTAAAGGTGTTTCCCGTCTTGCCTGGCAAATTGCTAAAGCAATTTTTTTTGCCTGGTGTTCTTCCCCGTAAGTTTTGAATATATACTCAAGTTTATCTGCCGGTAAATTATTTACAAGGTCTGCAGCGGTGTTCCCTTTTGTATTATCAAAACGCATATCAAGCGGGCCGGATTTTAAAAAACTAAAACCGCGCGAGGCATCATCTAATTGATAGGAACTTAAACCCAAATCAAATAAAGCACCATCTAGCATTGGCCAATTTAATTCTTTTAAAATAACAGGAGCTTGCAAATAACTTGACTGCTTTGTTATCAAGCGTTGATCTTTTACTTTGTCCTCGGCAAATTTTATAGCTTTGCTATCTTTATCCAGGCCTAAAATTTTTGCTTCGTCGTTAAGGCGGCTTAAAAATAATTTTGTATGCCCTCCTAGACCAAGAGTTCCGTCTAAATAATAACCGCTCTTATTTTGTAAGAGTAAATTTGCAATATCTTCAGCCAATATCGGTATATGTTGCCATGTATCAGCCATAATAGTTTCCTTTTTTGACTTCTTGTTGTATTTTAGCCTGCCAGGCATATTCAAGCGCTTTTAAAGTATTGAAAGGCATGCCGTAAGCCCTGTATAAAGCTTTACCGATAGGCATACTTTCTTTTAAATTTTTAGAAAACTGATAAAAACTGTCTTTATCTTTTTCAATAAGGAATTTAACAATACTGTAAGCTTGCGTATACCAAAGTTCAACTTCGTCTTGGGAATATTGTTCAAGGTTGCGCACATTATTAAATTCTTCAAAATTGATATAATTTTTTTGGCTTAAGGTGATAACGTTTTTTTGTATCCAACCGTTTTCTTCGGTACTTTGAACTTTTACCTGGTTATAAACAGCATAACCTTCGCTTAACCAAAGCGGCGGTTCTGAAGGCTGGAAAAAGCCGTCAAAATAAATATGGGTAAGTTCATGTATAAAAACCGGTTTAAAAGAAGTGCCTTCCATTAAGTAAATGGAACCTGATTTAACATCAGTTGCTGCTTGGGACCATTCAGGACGTAATGTATATTTTGTAAAATTTTGACGTGTTCTAAATAACATTAAAAATAAACGTTTGAATTCCGAATTTAAAGAAAACGGAATAATATCAAGAACGAAATTACCGTGTATGTTATCAATAAAATCAGTAAGATCTTGCGTTATATCAAACTGTTCCCTAAAAATGACATAATTATTTGTAAGTTTAGCAAAAAAACCTTTAGGTGCTTGTGGAATCTGTAAAGAATCTTCCTTTATAAAAGTTTGAGCGGAAGGCACACTTTCTTGTTCAGCTTTTGAAGATGGTAAGATAAATTTGGAATTATTAGGTGTTTCATCTTCTAGCGGAGATAAAATACCCTTATCTTTAGAATTTGAGATCTGTTCCCTGGCTTTTTGAAGGATATTAGATATTTGTGCATCTTTATTATCTTTTGGTAAATTAAAACTTTCATACACTGCTATTAGACAAATAGCAAGTGCAAGTACTATTACGATAAAATATAATCTTTTACCTATGTCCATAATAAATTGATATTTTCCTCCCTGAGATTTCTTTATCCCCGGGTAAAGAATAAAAATGTTCTTTTAACGGTTCTAATTCGCTTTTTGTATTTTTACTTAACATCGCCCAAAAAGCACCGTCATTTGTTAAATTCTTAAGGCATAGAGGTAGAATATCATCAATTTCCCCCATCGCCCTTTCTAAAATAAAATCAAAGTTTTTATTTAATTGTTCTTGACCTATTTTTAATGTTATAACTTCAACGTTTTTTAAACAGAGTTTGTATACTACCCATTGTAAAAATTTTGTACGCTTTTGTAAACTGTCTACCAGATAAATTTTACTTTCAGGCAAGGATATAGCTACCGTTAGCCCTATAAAACCCGCACCGCTGCCAAAATCCGCCCCTGTTTTCTTATCAAATCCTTCTTTTTTGAGTAAAGCAGCCGCTTGTAAACCATCGCAAATATGGCGGTCAAAAATTTCTTGTAAAGTTTTGGCGGCGGTTAAATTAAATTCTTTATTTTTATTCAAAACAAGCTCGGCATAAGTTTGCAAAGTTTGAATTTGCAAATCAGTTAAATCTAAACCGAGTTTTGAAATAAAATCTTTATTTAGCATGTTCCCGCCTAAACTTTTCAATATGGATTAAAATTAATTGTAAATCTGACGGCGTTAAGCCCGGTATTCTGCTTGCCTGGCCCAAAGTTTTTGGTTTTATTTTGGCAAGTTTTTGTTTGCTTTCAATTAAAATACCTTTTACAGCTGCAGGATCAAAACCCTCGGGGATAATAATTTTATCAGCATTTTCAAGGGCTCTTGCTTCTTTGATATTTCGCTCTAAATAACCTTTATATTTGTTTTGGATTTTTGCACTGTTTTTGGCTGCATCCAGTGACCAGGGCCCCAAAGAATTCTCATCAATTTTTGCG
Source organism: Elusimicrobiaceae bacterium (assembly GCA_045644515.1). Classification (GTDB taxonomy): domain Bacteria; phylum Elusimicrobiota; class Elusimicrobia; order Elusimicrobiales; family Elusimicrobiaceae; genus Proelusimicrobium. The sequence continues at coordinate 7,652 of JAZRHA010000078.1, forward strand.
TTTTCATCTTCTTCAAGTAAATTTACAGCCTCTTTATAAGCTTCAAAATTTTTGGCATATTCTTTTGGCAGTAAACCATATTTAAAAGCATAATCTGTTAGGCGGAGGTCCGCATTATCTGTTCTCAGCATTATGCGGTATTCGGCGCGAGATGTAAACATACGGTAAGGTTCATTAACGCCTTTTGTTACAAGGTCATCAATTAAAACACCGATATAAGATTCATCACGTCTTAAAATCAAAGGTTCAACACCCTGTACTTTTAGGGCAGCGTTTAAACCTGCAATTATTCCTTGTCCGCCGGCTTCTTCATAACCTGTTGTACCGTTTATTTGCCCGGCAAAAAATAAGCCGGAAACAGTTTTAACTTCCAAACTAGGGTACAGGCAAGTAGGGTCCACATAATCGTATTCTACGGCATAACCGGGGCGCACGATTTGGGCATTTTCAAGCCCTTCAACGGAACGCAAGAGCAAATATTGCACATATTCCGGCATTGAAGTTGAAAAGCCCTGAATATAGTATTCTTCTGTATGTAAACCTTCAGGCTCTAAAAACAAAGGGTGATGGCGGTTTTGAGGGAATTTTACCGCTTTATCTTCAATAGATGGGCAATAGCGTGGCCCGATGGAATTAATATTTCCGCTGTATAAGGCAGATTCTTTCGCATGCTCTGCCAAGACTTCGGCGGTTTTATCGGTAGTTCTACCGATATAGCATTGTAAAAAATCTTTTTTAACAGGGCGGTTAAAAACGGACATCGGTGTATAGGGATTGTCAGAAGGTTGCGGCATAAATTTAGAAAAATCAACTGTTTTACCGTTAATGCGCATTGGCGTGCCGGTTTTAAGGCGGCCGATTTTAAGGCCCAAATCTTTTAAAGAAGCACTTAAAAAATTTGCGGCATTATCATTATACCTGCCTCCGCCCAGCATTAGTTTGCCTACGTGTATCGTCCCTTTCAAAAAAGTGCCTGAGCACAACACAACCGCTTTAGTTTTATATTTTGTTTGGCGTAAAGTTACTACTGCATCCACAGCACCGTTTTTTGTTAAAATTTGTGTGGCTTCGTCTTGCAAAATATGCAAATTTTCCTGCTTTTCCAAAAAATGTTTGTAGGCGAATTGATATATTTTTTTATCACATTGAACGCGCGGGGACCAAACTGCCTCCCCCTTCCCCGTATTAAGCATGTGATAATGTACGGCGGCGATATCGGTAATTTTCCCCATCGCACCGCCAAGGGCATCAATTTCGCGTACGATTTGCCCCTTCGCAATACCGCCGATAGACGGGTTACAGGACATTTGCGCAACAGTATCCAAACTTTGTGTAATTAAAAGTGTTATTCCGCCTCGTGTTGCGGAAACTAATGCAGCCACGCACCCTGCGTGGCCGCCGCCTATAACGATTACATCAAGAGTTTTATCAAAGTCAAACATTTTACTTACCTACACAAAATTTAGAAAATATCGCATCTAAAACATCTTCGCTTGAAACTTCGCCGATAAGTTCCTTTAACTCTTTTAAGGCAGTTCTTAAATGTTCGGCGCAAAGTTCCAAATCGGCTAATTTTTCGGCAGCTTTATCAAGTTCCAAAGCGGCAGCCAAAAGTGCTTTATAATGTGCTGCGGAAGTTATAAGAACCTCCTGCCCGCTTATATCGCCGAGGTTTAAGGTTTTTATGATTTCCTTCTCTAAATTTTCCAAACCTTCCCCCGTTTTGGCGGAAATTATAATACCGTCTTTTACCCTGCAATCAGTCTTATCTGCTTTATTAAAAACAGTTATTAGATTTTTTGCATTTTGTTTTACTTCGTCAAAAAGTTTATCTTCTTCGGTTTTATTTTGCAAAGTTAAATCGCGTACAAAGATTGTAATATCAGCTTGATTAATTGCTTGGCGTGAGCGGTTTATACCCTCAATTTCTATATCGTCATTTGTTGTTTGGCGGATGCCTGCTGTATCAACCAAAACCAAATCAAAACCAAGCAAAGAAAGCGGTGCCTCAACCGTATCGCGCGTAGTGCCTGCTTTATTTGAAACTATTGCGCGGTTATACCCAAGTAATTTATTTAACAAACTGCTTTTGCCGGCATTAGTTAAACCGCAAAGTGCAACTTTTATACCTTCTTTAACAAGGCGGCCGCTTGAAAATGTGTCAGCCAGATTTTGTGCTTCTTTTGCAACTTTAAGCAAAGCACTTTTTGTTTCTTCTTGCGGTAAGGGTTGCATTTCGCCGTTGGTATCATCAATACGCACTTCAACTTGTGCTAGAATATCGGTTAAATTTTGCCTTATTTGTTTAAAGCGGTAGGAAAGGCGGCCTTCCAAACTGTTTACCGCAGCTTTATGGGCCGCTTTATTTTTGGCGGAAATTATATCAAGCACGCCTTGCGCTTCCACAAGATCCATTTTACCGTTCAAAAATGCCCTTTGGGAAAATTCCCCCGGCTCGGCTAAACGCGCACCCAAAGTTAAACATAATTCCAAAATACGGCTTTTAATATATGGCCCGGCGTGGAGTGAGAGTTCAATTAAATTTTCCCCGGTATAACTTTTTGGTGCTTTAAAAACCGTTGCAAGGGCTTTATCTAAAATATCATCACCGTCGTAAACTGTAACTAAAGTGGCTTGGCGCGGTGTAAAGTTGTTTTTATGGGTTAATTCGGTTAAAATTTGTAAGGTTTTGCATCCGCTAATACGCAAAATAGCGACTGCCCCCCCAATATTTGAGGTAGCAAAAGCCGCGATAGTATCTTGCATATTATACATATATACATTTTACATTTTTTCGCGCGCGTTTGGGAAATGGAAGTTGCAGAATACGGAGATTAAAAATTAAACAATACAGACAAAACTATTATTTATTATCGGGAGAAAATATGTTTTTTAAGTGTTCATTTACCTCTTTGGTTATATTTTTATCAATAGCACTTTTTGTGGCGGCACTTGTATCTATAGTGCTTTTTTCTTTTTTATTGCGTTTTAAAAATCTAAACGGAAATTCTTGGCGTATTTTTTCTTTTCGGCCAACACCTTGTTTGTGTAAAGATGTTATTAGTGGTATAACAAGATTTCTACTAATAGATTCAGAAGTGTTACTATCTATGTCAGTAAATAAAGGATTTTCTATTTGTTCTTCCAAAAAATCTTGGGTAACTACTTGTTTTGGTATGTTTCTATTAAACTTTTTAATGTATAAAACAGAGGTCCATAGCCCTATCGGTAGTTTTGCGTAAGTAAGGTCTTCAATTGTTACGATTCTTTCTAAAATTGAACCGTGAATTTTCACTTGTACATTTTTTAGAGTAGAGTAATCATATACTTTAAACCCCATATCTTCTAATAAATATAACCCTTCTTCCGACAAAATAAAATTTTTCATGGTTATATCTAAAATATATAATTCATTAAGTGAATCATCATAGGATACTTCTATTTCAGCATCAAAATAATCATAATTTTCTTTGAAACTATATTTTTCAAAGG
>JAZRHA010000079.1:0-16549 GCA_045644515.1 Elusimicrobiaceae bacterium
CTCCACCTCTTTGAAATAAACATAACGCAAAAAAGCGTCCCCCTCCGCAGGCGTCCTTTTGCCTGCGTGTCCCTTTTTGTATCTTGGGCAATATTTCGTAAGTATGAACATCAAGATGATCACTTTTATAATATGATAAAATCTTTAGTTATAGAGGAGAATCCTTTATTTTAAGACAAAAAAGAAGCGAAGAACCTTAAAAACATTTTAGGTTTAACCTTGAGGAACCATTCGGAGCCCCATTTTTAAGGGAATTACCTTCGCTTAATATAGTATAACAATATTACCACAATTTGTCAATAGCTATCTTTTATAATAACTAACAAAATATTCTTTCCCGTCTGAAAATTAAATTTATTTGCACTTATACCGAAATATTTGCTATAATTAATTATCAAGTTTAGGAAGTATTTAAACTTTTTTTAGTTCTTTGTTTTTTAAAAAATATTTTTAAAAGGTTGGGTGGCTGAGTGGTCAAAAGCAACGGTCTGTAAAACCGTCGGGCTACGCCCTACATAGGTTCGAATCCTATCCCAACCAAATTTTTTTGTAAAAACTGGTACTAAATATTTTAACAAATTTTTCGCGCTGTGGTCGCGCGAAGTAAAATTGTGATAATAGGACCCGAGTCAAATCCTATAAAACACAAAGGTATAAAATGACAAAAACAACACTCCCTTCAGTTAAAGAAGTGGAATCAACAAGAAAATGGCATCACTTTGATGCCCAAGGTAAAACATTAGGCCGCCTCGCAACACAAATCGTGGTGTGCTTAATGGGTAAAAATAAAAGAACTTTTACCCCGCATATTGACTGTGGCGATTTCGTCGTCGTAACCAATGCGGCTAAAATAAAAGTTACCGGAAATAAAGCCATTGAAAAGGTTTATTTCTCACACTCAGGTTACGCAAAAGGCGGTAAAGAAACCTCTTTTAAAGATATGCTCGCCAAGAACCCTACAAGAGTTCTTGAACTTGCTGTCTATCGTATGCTTGATAACAATAAATTGCGCGCAAGAAGGATGAAACGCCTCAGAATCTTTGCTGAAGCGGAACATGCTTTTGCAGGTAGATTTTCTAAATAGGTGGTAATTATGGCACAAAACAGTGAAATAAAAACAGGTAGAAGGAAAACTTCCGTCGCGCAAGCGAAACTCACAAAAGGTAAAGGTAACATTTTAGTTAACACCAAACCTTTAAATGAGTATTTCAGCGCAAATAACCGCTATCAACATACTGCAATGTCCCCTTTACTTGAACTTAAAGCGGAAAAAACTTTTGATGCCGTTGTTAAAGTTTCCGGTGGTGGTATTGCCTCACAGGCAGGTGCCGTTCGCCATGCTTTAGCACGCGGTTTGGCAGCAATGTCAGAAGAATATCATAAAGTTATGAAACAAGCCGGCTTCTTAACCCGCGATCCGCGCATGGTAGAAAGAAAGAAACCCGGCCAACCAAAAGCAAGAAGACGTTTCCAATTCTCAAAACGTTAATCTTGAAACTTGGACGATATTTAAGGGCGGTTTTAAAATTTTAAACCCGCCCTTTTTTATATAAAAATTTTTCCCCCCCATAAAATAACCCCCGGTTAATTCCGAGGGTTAAAATATCAACAATTAAAAATAAATTTTAATCTTGTTTTATAATCGGTGTAGTTTGTTGCTCATGATGCCATTTGCCTTCCACTTTATCTACATATTGAAAATATTCATTAGTAAATCCGCCTTGGAATGTAGATTTATAATGGAAATTGCTATACTTGGTTACATCAAATAATTTACGGTAAACGCCGGGGCCTGTCATCTCAAAAACATTTTTAATAGTGTTCTCTTTAATATTTTGCATTATTTGATTTATAACTTTTTCAAGTTCCGGTGTATTTGGGGCCGCCGCTATAAATGAATTGCAAATTTTATTCCCTTTAACATTTAAAAAAACTATTGTATCATCTTTTTTAATTAAATTATCTAAAGATGTAACTACGGTAGCATCAATATCCAAATAAACACCGCCGATTTTTTGCAAAACAAGCACACGCCAAAAATCAGCCTGTGCAGCACCAATTTGAATTTTAGAATAAGCATCAAAAATTTCTTTGGAATAATTAGCTTTAATAAACTCTGCTCTTCCTTCAGTAGAAACAAAGCGGTGTTCATAAGTAGGTGAAATAAATCTGTTAAAGAGATAATTTAAATATACGGGCAAAGTAACTTTATCTGTATAATTGGTTTGCCAAATTATTCTTGGTATTTTTTGTTCGTATTTTGCCTTTTTTAATGCCTTGGCACTAGGCGGAATAATAAAACGTTTTTTAGGAAAGAAAAAATTAAAAACATAACATAAAATTTTTGTAATATTTGCAAGTAACAAAACCAACCCTTTTTTAACAGAAAGCATAAAACCTCCAAATCTAACAAAAAGGGTACTGCCAATAGACAATACCCTTTTGTTAATTACAACTTATTTGTTTAAAGTTTCTTTCCAAGCATCTCTTTCGTCTTTGAGTTGCTTTTTAACTTCGTTGTATTTTTCCTTGGCTGAATCTTTTATTGTATCAACAGCACTTTTGCCGTTAGAAACATTTTGAGCATCTGCTTCTTTTTGGGCTGCCTTGTAATTATTTACATTTCCGCGCATTTGGGCAGATTGGTCAATTACGCCTTGAACAGAAATTTTTGAATAATCGATATTGGTCTTCTCGGTTTTTTCTGTTGTTTGGCAAGCACAGCATGTCAAAGCTACTACTGCACAAGCAATTAAGGTTGTTTTTTTCATAATAATCTCCTGTAATTTTACTTACAATTATATTTTAGCATATTAAAACCACCTTGATGATGTTTATCGTCAAAAAATGGTAAAATATAAGTATGTTGAAAACGGTATTTTTCGGTACTCCCCAGATTGCAGTTCCCTTTTTGGAAGTCTTGGCAAAACAAACTGATGTTAAACTCGTCGTAACTCAACCTGACAGGCCAAAAGGGCGCGGGCTTGTTTTGACACCTTGCCACGTCAAGGAATTTGCATTAAAAAATAATTTGCCCGTCGCCAGCCCGGAAAAATTAAAAGATTTTGTTCCAAATATCGCTGCCTTAAACGCCGATATAGGTATTTGTATTGCGTACGGTAAAATTTTCCGCAAACCTGCTTTGGATGCCTTAAAACAAGGCATTGTAAATGTGCATTTTTCCTTGCTGCCTAAATACCGCGGTGCTTCACCGGTACAATCCGCATTAATGAACGGTGAAACAAAAACCGGAATCACCTTATTTTCCATTGATGAAGGCATGGATACCGGTGCAATAATCGCAACGAAAGAAACTGAAATTTTACCGCAAGATAATGCCGTAACTTTATTTGAAAAATTAACAAATATCGCCGTGCAAACTTTGAAAGATTTCTTAGTCAAAGCAGAAAGTCAAACATATACAAAAACACCACAAAGCGGAACACCAAGTTTTGCACCATTAATCAGCAAAGAACAAACAATAATAAATTTTGGAAATCAGACGGCAGAGCAAATAAACAACTTGGTCCGTGCACTTGCTGCCGGCGCACCAAGTTTTGCAAAAGCAAATACCCCGGACGGGCAAATTGTACAGATAATAAAAACTTCCATCCCCACCACTCAACAAAATATAAAAAATTATGTTCCCGGGGCTTTAGTTTCTATTGAAAGGAATGTCGGTTTTTTGGTAAAATGTAAGGAGGGTGTTTTATTGGTTGAAACACTTCGCCCGGCAGGTAAAGGGCTTATGCCTGCTTTTGCCTATATAAACGGTAAAAAATATCAGGAAGGAAATATAATTTTTAGATAATATGCAAGAAGATAATGAAATTTTGCAGGATAAACAATCCGCCACTATTAAAATTTTAAAAGCAATATCTGCATTAATATTGGTTATTGCTTTTTTGGGTACCATAGCATTTTTTTCTTTTAACTGGGCATTTTCCGCTTTAGTCCATACGAGGAAAGAAAAACCTGTTCCGGACTTAACAAATAAAAATGTTGATACAGCCCTGGATTTACTTGCAAATGTAAATTTAGCTATGAAAAAGGCTGGGGAAGAATATCAACCAGATGTACCTGCAGGTTCTGTTATAAGGCAACTCCCCCCCGCGGGAATTTTAGTTAGGGAAGGTAAAGTTGTTCGCGTATGGGTAAGCCAAGGTAAAGAAAGTGTTGAAGTTCCTGATCTTACTTCAATGCCATTAAGAGATGCAGAATTTACTTTAAGGCAAGCAAATTTAGAAGTTGGAAATACTGATACTGCTTATTCCGTAGAAATAGAAAAGGGAAATATTATCAGCCAAAATCCTGCCCCTCTAACATTAGTCGTCAAAGGTGAAAAAATTGATTTAGTCGTTTCAAACGGGGCACCAAACAGTGATACTATTTTGGTACCTGATTTCCGTCATAAAAAGTTTGCCGAAGCAAGCAACTGGGCTTCAAATAATAACATTGAAATCAGTGTTGAGGAAGATCCGGAATCTTTCTTCCCAAGCGGTACGGTATTATCTCAAAAACCTGATATGGATGAAGAAATAAAAATCGGTGAAACTTTGAAACTTATAATCAGTTCAAATAAAGAAGTTATGGGTGAAAAATTGCACCGCATACATTATGAATTACCTCAAGGTAAAAATGACAATCGCGTTCGCATAATTTTGACCGATAATCTTGGTGAAAAAGAAATTTTAAATGAATTTAAACAAGCCGGAAGTAAAATAGATTTAAATGTTCCTTACGGCGGTGAAGCAACAGTAAGAATTTATGTTGACGGTATTTTAGTCCGTCAAAAGGAATTAAAATAAGGGTTTATGATACCTCTTCCGAAACCGGATTTTTATGCTATAGCACCTTCAATACTCTCTGCAAATCAGTTGAGTTTAGGAGATCAAATAAAAACGGTTACGGAACTTGGCGCAAGTTGGCTGCATATTGATATTATGGACGGGCATTTTGTACCAAATTTAAGTTTTGGCCCGGCAACAGTAAAGTGGATAAATACCGTTACAAAACTTGCACAAGATGTGCATTTAATGGTGGAAGATCCACAAAAATACTTGGATGCTTTTATAAAAGCTGGTGCAAGTTCTTTGACTTTACATATAGAATCAAAAGGCAATTTAAAAGCCCTTTTGAAACAAATAAAAAATGCCGGTTTATGTGTGGGTATTTCGATAAAACCCGACACAAAACCGCAAGTTTTGGAAGATTTTTTAGATATTATAGATCTTGTTTTGGTCATGACTGTTTACCCTGGTTTCGGCGGGCAAGCCTTTTTAGAAAACGGGCCAAAACAAATTGAGGAAGTAAAAAAAATGATTTCAAACCGCCCTATTTGGCTTGAAGTTGACGGCGGTATAAATAAAGACACCATAAAAATTGCCAAAGCGGCAGGTGCAAATGCTTTTGTAGCAGGTAATGCTTTGTTTGGTACTGATAATATTAAACAGGCATATAAAAATTTAAAGGAAGCTATTTTATAGCTAATTTAGCGCTAAAGGCGCAATCTAGTAAAGGAGAGTATGTATGGCAGTAGTAATTCGTCTGCAAAGAACAGGCAAAAGGACACAGCCTCAATACCGCGTTATCGTTGCGGAAAAGAGAAGTGCTGTCGGTGCACAAGCTAAAGAAGTGCTTGGTACCTTCAATCCTTGCTTAAAAGAAAACGAGCAACTCCATATTGACTTAGAAAAAGTTAATAAATGGGTCAAAGTCGGCGCATTGCCTTCTAAGACTGTTGCAGCATTAATTAAAAAAGCAAGTAAATAGGTAATAAACCATGAAAGAATTGGCAAGTTACCTACTTAAATCCTTAGCACAAAATAAAGATGCAGTAATTATAGATGCTAAGGAAGAAGATAAAAATGTTTATCTTACCGTTCATGTTGATGAAGCCGATAAAGGGCGCATTATAGGTAAAGACGGTTGTATTATTAAAGCTGTTCGCACTGTACTTGGTGCTTATGCGGCAAAAGAGAAACGGAAAGTAACACTTAAACTTGAGGACTAATGCTTAAAATTGATATTATCACCTTGTTTCCTGAAGTAATTATGCCTTATTTAAATACAAGTATTTTAAAAAGGGCACGCGAAGCAAAAGCGGTAAATATCAGTTGCACAAATCCAAGAGATTTTACTAAAGATAAACACAGAACTGTTGATGACAGGCCTTACGGCGGCGGTGCCGGAATGTTGATGAAAGCAGATCCGCTTTATAAGGCAATAAAGAAAGTTAAAAAAACAAATTCTTTAGTCATTTTAACAAGCCCCCGCGGCAAGAAGTTTTCACAAGAGCTGGCAAAAAAGTTAGCCAAAAAGAAACACTTAATTATTGTATGCGGGCATTATGAGGGTGTGGACGCAAGAATATACCCTGAAATAGACCTTGAAATTTCTTTAGGGGATTTTATCCTCACAGGCGGCGAACTTGCAGCGTTAAGCATTACAGATACTTTAACCCGCTTGCAAAAAGGAACCTTCAAAAAAGAAACCGTTACGACGGAAGAAAGTTTTGAAAATTCCTTACTGGAAGCCCCCCAATATACTAGGCCGGAGGTTTGGCATAGAAGGCGCGTTCCGCAAGTTCTACTTAGCGGCAACCATAAAGAAATTGAGGCCTGGAAACAAAAAACGGCGCTTGAGATTACAAAAAAATTCAGGCCCGATATGCTTGATAATAGACCTCTCAAAACAAGCGATGAAGTGAAAAGACTCAAGAGGAGAAAAAAATGAATATTGAAGAAGTAAATAAACAATTAAAAAAGGACATCCCTTTTTTCAAAGCAGGCGACACTGTGCGTGTTGCTGTAAAAGTCGTTGAAGGCGACAATGAAAGAATCCAAAATTTTGACGGTGTTGTTATTGCACGTCGCGGACATGGAATCAGCGAAAGTTTTACAGTTCGCAAAATTTCCTTCGGCGTCGGTGTGGAAAGAATTTTCCCAATCAACAGCCCCAGAATTGAAAGCATTACCGTATTAAGAAACGGCAAAGTACGCCGCGCAAAACTTAATTACCTTAAAGAACTTTCCGGTAAAGCAGCAAGATTACAAGAAAGGGCAAAAGCAATACCCGGTGCAGAAACAGTTAAAGAAGAAGTAACATCTGAAACTGTTGCCCCGGCAACTGATGCCCAAGTAAAAGAAGAAGTTAAAGCAGAAGCAAAATCGGCTACAAAAAAAGCCTCTGCTAAAACCGAAACAAAATAAATTAATAAAATAGTTTATAAAAAAGGCGCTCACCCGAGTGCCTTTTTTTGTCGTTAGAAAACCCTCGTGTTTTTTGCACGAGGGTTAAATATAACTAAACTAAAAACTAATTATTTACCAAGCATAGCAAGCAAAATGCCTGCCGCAACCGCTGAGCCGATTACGCCCGCAACATTGGGCCCCATGGCATGCATAAGCAAATAATTTTGTTGGTCAAATTCTTGACCGACTTTATTTGCAACACGCGCCGCCATAGGAACGGCGGAAACACCTGCCGCACCAATAAGCGGATTAACTTTATTTTTAGTAAATAAATTCATAAACTTTGCAATCAAAACACCTGATGCCGTACCAACGCAGAAGGCACATAAACCGAGCAATACGATAGCAACAGTCTTAAACTGCAAAAATCTGTCTGCGGAAAGTTTTGAACCGACTGCCAAACCTAGCAAAATGGTAACGATATTTATTAACTCATTTTGCATAGTTTTTGCAAGGCGGTTTACAACACCGCATTCCTTAACCAAATTACCGAACATCAAACAACCGATTAACGGTGTGGCATCAGGAATAAACAAAGCACATAAAAGTAAAACCATTATCGGGAAAATAATTTTTTCCCTTTTGCTGACGGGGCGAAGTTGCTCCATTCTGATTTTACGTTCCGCCGGGGTTGTTAAAAATTTCATTATCGGCGGTTGAATTATAGGTACAAGTGCCATATAAGAATAAGCCGCAACCGCAATCGCACCAAGCAAATTCGGCGCAAGTTTTGATGTTAAAAAGATAGCCGTCGGGCCGTCCGCACCACCGATTATACCGATAGATGCCGCCTCTTTCATACTAAAACTTAAATCAGGCGAAATATTACCAAGCATTAAAGCACCGAAGATAGTAAAGAATATACCGAACTGTGCCGCAGCACCCAAAAGCAATGTGCGCGGATTTGCAATTAAAGGGCCGAAATCCGTCATAGCGCCAACACCCATAAAGATAAGCAAAGGAAATAAGCCGGACTCAATACCAAATCCATACACTTGCCCTAAAAAGCCGCCGAAAGCGGTATGCATTGTGCCGCTTGAGTCAACTGTGGAAACACTTAAAGCCGCAATACCTGCAACGGGAATATTGGAAAGCAAACCACCAAAGCCGATAGGTATTAAGAGCAAAGGCTCAAATTGCTTAACGATACCAAGCCATAAAATTACCAAGCAAACGGCAATCATCACCACTTGCCCCCAGGTGAAATTAGCAAGGCCGCTTGTGCCCCAAAGTGTCTGAAAAGAATTTAAAATATCTGCTAACATAATTCACCTATTTAATCAAAGCAAGCACATTGCCTGTTTGCACTTGGTCGCCTGTCGCAGATGTAAAGTGTATTTTACCTGCTGCAGTTGCTTTTATTTCCATTTCCATTTTCATGGCTTCAATAATAATAACGGTTTGCCCGGCTTGTACACTGGCACCTTCTGTAACGGAAAAGCGCATAATTACACCCGGCATCGGGGCTTTAACTTCCGCACCGCCTCCGTTAGAAGTGCTTTCTTTTGCAGGTGTATTACTTATGCCTTCTTTAACTGAAATATCATAAGTTTCGCCGTTAACTGTTGCTTTATTATCTTTTAACTCAATGCTAAATGTTTCCCCGCCGACATTAACCGTAAAGGCATTACCTTTTAATTTGGTTTCAGTAGTGGCAGATTTCTTTTCCACCAAACATTTCGCTTTACCTAGTAAGAAATCTAAACCTTTATTTACACCGTTTGCCGCGTCATTGCATGCTGCAACGATAAATATATTTTCATCGGTAACAGGTAAATTATTCTTTTTAAGCAATTCCGTTGCCGGCTTAACACCTTTTTTGGGATCTGCATCATTAAGTTCCAAAACTGTTTTTGTTGTGGGTTCCTTTTTCATATAAGCAGAGGCAAGTTTTACAAGTTCAGGATCTGCAGGTGCAGGGGTTTTGCCGAAGTAACCAAGCAACATATTTGCATAACCCGGTGCAAAAGCTTTCCAAGGCCCTTGTATAACATTTTGCATTGATTGTTGTATATAAAACTGGCTTACCGGTGTTACGGAAGTACCGAAACCGCCGCGCCTTACAACTTCTTCCATCGCGGCAAGAACTTGCGGATATTTATCAAATTGCCCGATTTCCCTTAACTGCCTTGTAGCATTTGTTAAAGCACCGCCCGGTAACGGGGAGAACGGAATTGTAGGTTCAACCCTCATTGCTTCCGGTTTAAGTACATAATCTTTTAAGCAGTCTTTTAGAACGCTTTCTGCTTTGCGGATTTTTTCGATATCAATATCCAAAGTATATTTACTGCCGCGGAGTGCATGCCACATGGAAATTATATCTGTTTGGCAAGTGCCGCCGCTGACGGGTGCCATTGATAAATCAATTCTATCCGCGCCGCCTTCAATAGCGGCTAAATTACAAGCAAGGCCTGTGCCGGCTGTTTCATGGGTATGGAAAACTACTTCAATTTCCGGCGGTAATATTTTTTTTGCTCTTTTTATTGTTTCCCTTACAGTTTCCGGCGTAGAAGTACCGGAAGCATCTTTAAAACATACACTGTCAAATTCTATACCGCTTGCAATAATATTTTTTAATACGCCTTCATAAAATTCCGGTGTATGGAATTTGCCTGTCTTATCCCACCCAGGTGCGAGGGACATCATTGTAACGGTTACTTCGTGTTTTAAACCTGCTTCTTTAATGCATTTACCGCTATAAATTAAGTTGTTAACATCATTTAAAGCATCAAAATTTCTGATAGTTGTAAGGCCATGTTTTTTAAATGTTTTGGCATGTAATTTAATTACATCACTCGGCTGAGAATTTAAACCAACAACATTTACGCCGCGTGCCAAACTTTGTAAATTTACATCAGGCCCGACGGTTTTCCTAAATGCATCCATAACATCATAAGGGTTTTCCTTATTAAAGAACAAAGCACTTTGGAAGGTTGCACCGCCGGCAGATTCAAAATGCATAACCCCTGCTTCTTTGGCGGCTTCAACGGCAGGTAAAAAGTCCTCACTTCTCACTTTTGTGCCAAAGACAGATTGAAACCCATCCCTAAAAGCAGTTAACATAAACTTAATTTTTTTCATTTTATTCTCCTTAAATATTAAAATTATTTTGCCGCTCTAATTGCAGCTAAAGCAATAGCGATTTTTAACTTTTTATTATCTTGTGTTGCTGAAACAGGCGTCTTAGCAACTTCAATCTTTTCCGGGCAAATTTTATTTAATAAATTTACCCCCCACTTAAGCACATTCAGCATTAGTACAAGGAGTATAAGGAAGGAAAATGTCATCCCCATACCGACGGCCATAAGTTCAACACTTTTGGCAAATAATTCCGAATTCATAATGATACCTCTTTTAATTTTTTAAATCTGTTTTAAAATTGCACGTCGCCTGCTATTATAACTTCACGGCCGCTACCTGTATTTAAAATCATACGGCCACTGCTGTCAATATCTTCAAAAATTCCTTTTTTACCGTCAACAATAATTTCTTTATTTATCGTCGGGCAAAGTTTTTTAAACTCTTGAATAAAATTTTGTTTTTGCATTGTTTCAAAATTTGAAATTATACTTTCAACCAAAACACTTTTTGAAACTTTTAAACCCATTTCCGTTAAAGTAGTAAAAGGTTTTTCTGACACTATATTTTTTTGTTCTATATTTATTCCTACGCCGATAACAAGCCCTTTTAAAATATTATCTTTAGCAACTGCTTCGCTTAAAATGCCGCAAAATTTTTTACCTTTATAAAGAACATCATTGGGCCATTTCAAATAAGCACCAGCACCCAAATCCCTAACGGCTTTACAAACGCTTATTGCCATAATTTGTGTCAAAGAACTTGCTTGTTCCGGTTTTATTTCAAACGGTTTTAAAATTATTGTAAAATATAAACCGCCTGTTTCAGAAGACCACTTGCGCCCCTTCCTTCCTTTACCTGCTGTCTGGGCCTCAGCCATAATGATATCTTGATTTTCATAGCTATCAAAATTTTCTATGCAATAAGTATTGGTTGAAGGTAATGTATCAAAGCTGTAAATCTTCATAATAATATTATATCAAATTATGACGTAGAAATCAGAGGTAAAAACGCTTATTTTCAGATATTTATTTAATTTTTCAATATAGGTCCTTCGGGGTAATTTTGCCTGGGTCCAAATGATATGGTGAAATAGGTCTAAGAACCCTTTTAAAATTCAACGTTTTGTTATAAACTATAAGTAACAAAGATAAATTAGTAATTACCTCCTCCTTTTGGTAAAAGACTAATTTATACCCCAAGGCAGCCGAACCCCTAGGCTGCCTTCCCTTTTTCTTCATCTTTTTGGTTATTTTCTGTTTTTTCTTCGGCTTCGGATACCTCCGCCCTATCGGACGTGTAATCACGGTATACCTCGCCGAGATAAAAACAAAAAATATCTCAAAAAT
The DNA here is from genome assembly GCA_045644515.1 of Elusimicrobiaceae bacterium. Taxonomy (GTDB): domain Bacteria; phylum Elusimicrobiota; class Elusimicrobia; order Elusimicrobiales; family Elusimicrobiaceae; genus Proelusimicrobium. The sequence goes on from JAZRHA010000079.1 coordinate 11,681, forward strand.
ACTTGAAAAAATTTTTTCATCTTACCACTTTTTCGTATTTTCAGTTCTAAATAATTTTTGAGGATATTTTTATATAGGTCTAAATGTTTAATTTTTAGGAGGCAAATATGGTCCGTTTCTTTTATTATATTTTTGAACAATATCTACAATATCTTTGGTTATGCGTAATCCGGTATTTGGGTATCCGGCAGGAACATAATCACCTGCTTTTATATTATGAGCAGTTTCTATTCCAATAATTTCAGTCGGTTTTTTATTAAGTACAATGGGACCGCCGCTGTTGCCAAGGACTGTATCGGCATTATGTCCAAATGTGTTATTAGTATATACTTTCCAAAAACCAATAAAACCTTCTGATTTCCATAAAGTATTGTCCGGCTTGTCACCAGAATATCCTAGAACTATAATATGCGCCGATTTCAATTGCGTACGGGACATTGCATTTAAACCAAACCAACCCGTCTTAGCACCTATTGATTTATCTAATATAACAATACCATAATCATATTGCTCCATAGCATGAGTGTAAGATGTACTATTATTGGAATATTCTATATATTTATCAGGTACATACAATTCAATTGATTTAGCAGATAATAATTGTCCGTTTTCTGATTTATCGGCAGCAGGTGCAAATACCTCTACACTTCCTATAAATTTTCCATTATAGGAAAGGCAATGCGCGGCTGTTAATACTATATTGGGGCCAACCATAGCACCGGAACAATCGCCCACCGGTATTATACCGCGAAAAGATATTTTCAAAATCACAACTGCTTTTTCTAGTTCCCGTGCATTTTTACTTGTTATTTCTTCTCTATCATCATCACCAACAATAGTAGGGGAAATATCAATTTCCTTAATAAAACTTGATATATCAAAATCATTGTCAAAAATACCCAAAGTATCCCCGGCCGCCCAAGTTATAACGGGCGACAGCAATAAAAACAGGATGAGTGAATATCTTTTCATAGGTATTTCCTCAAAATACTTATACATTAATTATATGGGTTTTTATTTTAAAAAACAAGAGGTAAAGGAATATAGAATAAATAAGCCAATTCTGGAGTTTAAAACCGTAGCGCGCGTGCGTATCAACGAGCCGCGCAGCAAATTTAAGATGATTTTTTATTTTTATCTGACGACGTGTACCAAGAAGTAAAACGAACGAAGTGAGTTTGCGGTACTCTAGGAAGATAAAAATAAAAAAGGGCTTAAATTTGCAAGCGCGTTTCGTGCGTTTGAAAATATAAGGCAGGAATAGAACACGTAAACAACTTTAGAGCGGTAATTAATAAAAAGGGAAGGGAGCCGAACCCCTAGGCTGCCTTCCCTTTTTTATCACATAAAATAACCCCCGGGCTAAATCTAACACGGGGGCTTTTGATTTCCAAATTAAGTTATATCAACTATAACAAAATTTTTCTTGATAAGCGTACTTTGCCGTTATTGTCAATTTCAACAACTTTGACTTTTACGGTATCGCCGAGTTGTAAAACATCTTCCACTTTTGCAACTCTTTCATTTGCAATTTGTGAAATATGTAATAAACCGTCTTTACCGGGCAAAAGTTCAACGAAAGCGCCAAAAGGTTGAATGGAAACAACTTTCCCTTCATATATTTGGCCGACTTCAACTTCTTTAGTCAAAAGTTCAATTTCGGCTTTTGCTTGGTTAAGCTTTTCGGCATTAGGTGCGGCAATCATAACTTTACCGTCTTCGTCAACATCAATTTTTGCACCGCTGGTTTCGGTAATACGTTTAATATTTTTACCGCCGGGGCCGATTAAAGCACCGATTTTATCTTGCGGAATTACCATAGTATGAATCATAGGTGCATTTTTAGGTAAAGTTTTGCGCGGTTCTTTGATAACTGAATCCATGTGGTCCATAATAAACATGCGGCCTTTTGTGGCTTGTGCAATGGCTTTCCTTAAAACGTCTAAGGAAATACCTGTTGCAAGTTTGAGGTCCATCTGGAAAGCAGTTATACCTTTGCGGGAACCGGTAAGTTTAAAATCCATATCGCCAAGGTGGTCTTCCATACCCATAATATCGGAGAGTACGGCAAATTTATCACCTTCGGTAATTAAACCCATAGCGATACCGCTGCAAGCGGCTTTCATCGGAACACCTGCATCAAATAATGCAAGTGAACCACCGCAAACGCTGGCCATCGAAGAAGAACCGTTTGATTCCATAATATCGGAAACAACCCTGATAGTATAAGGGAATTCTTCCTGGCTTGGTACGAGCGGCATTAAAGCGCGGCGTGCAAGTTCCCCGTGGCCGATTTCGCGGCGGCCGGGTGCGCGGTCCGGTTTACATTCGCCGGTAGCAAAGCCGGGGAAATTATAATGAAGCATAAAAGTTTCATCATAAGTATCTTCAAGGCCTTCCACCATTTGGGCATCACTTGCAGTACCTAAAGTTGCAGTGGCAAGTGATTGTGTTTGACCGCGGGTAAATAAAGCGGAACCGTGTGCGCAAGGCAAAACGCCGACCATAGAACTCAAAGGCCTGATTTGGTCAGTCTTTCTACCGTCTACGCGGATGCCTTCATTTAATACCATTTTGCGGGATTCTTCATAAGCAAGCATTTCCATAGCAAAATCGGCGTAAATTGCACCGTCTTCGGGATATTTTGCAGTTAATTCTGTTTTAAAAGCTTCTTTTAAATTGGCAATATCGCAGTCACGGGTTTGTTTGTCGGAAAATTTATGCAAAATTTCCGCAACTTTTGCACGATATGTGTTGTTTGCCATATCTAAAACATCTTGCGGTAATTTTTCTGCTTTAAATTCAAATTTGGCTTTACCGCATTTTTCCCTAAGTTCAAGTTGTGCCTGGCAAAGTTTTTTGACTTCGGGCTGTGCAATTTCAATGGCTTTTACGAGTGATTCCTCATCAACTTCATGTGCACCGCCTTCCACCATCATAATGCCTTGCATGGTACCTGCAATTACGAGGTCCATATCGGCAACTTTTCTTTCTTGTACTGTCGGGTTAATAATATATTTGCCGTCAACGCGGTCAACGCGGACGCCTGCAACAGGTTGAGTGAAAGGAATTGAAGAAATTACCGTTGCAGCGCTTGAAGCAAAAATACTTATAACATCGCTGTCATTAATACCGTCGGCAGAAAGTACCATTGCGGTAACATTGACTTCGCATGCAAACCCTTCCGGAAACAGCGGGCGCATTGAGCGGTCAATAAGACGGGATGATAATGTTTCTTTTTTGCTTGCCTTGCTTTCGCGTTTAAAAAAACCGCCGGGGATTTTACCCGCGGCATAAGTTCTTTCTTTATAATTAACGGTTAAAGGTACAAAATCTTGCAAACCTGGCTTTTGCACTTTATCGCAAACAGCGGTTGCAAGCACCATGGTATCGCCGATACGGGCGATAACAGCACCGTCGGCTTGCTTGGCCATCACACCTGTTTCAAGCGTGATAGTTTTGCCACCGACTTCTACGCTGTGGCTAAATTTTCCTAGATTACTCATTATTATTATTTCCTTAATTTAAGTTCTTTTGTTAATGCTTGATATTTAGCGAAATCATTTTTCTTTAAATAAGCAAGCAAGCGTTTGCGTTGCCCGACGAGGCGTGTTAAACCTCTTTCGCCCGCAAAGTCTTTAGGATTTTGTTTAAGATGCTCTGATATATAGCGGATCCTTTCCGTAATCAAAGCAATTTGTACTGACGGTGAACCGGTATCAGCATCACTTTGTTGGAATTTTGAGATAATATCTTTTCTGTCTTGTTTTGTTAACATTTTTTTACTTTCAAGTTTACAGCTGTTTACCGAGTATAAGCACCGCGTTGCCTTGTGTGTTGCCTGACTTAAAAGCCCATACCAAGCAAGAGCCAAACTTGCTCCTATTAAATTATATCTATAAAGATACATATTAATTATAGCATATTATAAGGAAGTTTTGTTTTTGAGTTCAATAATTTTATATAAATTCCGTTAGCAAAAACCCCGGGCGTAAACCCGGGGAGTTTTATCTATGTGATTGTAATATGTTATTTTTCTTTAATATCTATGATAGGGTCTTCATCTATGATAAGGTCTTCCTCGCATTCCTTACCGTTCCAAGAATATCCTTCCTCGCATTCTGGTTTAGTTTTCAATTGTATGCATTCCGTATCATTCCACGCATATTCTTCCGGACAAACTGGTTTTATTTTGCAAGGTTTGGTACTACATGCGCACTTTTCAAGTTCGTCATCCCAAGAGTAGTTAGATGGGCAGACATGTTCATCAACAGGGGGGCATTCTAATGCCCGTATACATTCCGTACCATTCCAACAATATCCTTTAGGGCATTCCGTATCTACGCAAGGTAGTTTTGGGCAGGTACATTTGCTGCCATTCCAAGATAATCCACGCGGGCATACCGGGCATTCAGCTTGGCCGTTACCCAAAGTACCATTGCTTTCACAATATTGAAATGAATTTGTATCGTCAAATCCGAACATATCGCAGGTTATATTATCATTTTCGTTTCTGTCTTCACAGAAAAGAGCAGCTGTTTCCAAATCTTTATATATAGCGTAAAGTACATTACCATTTTTTATTCTCTCGGCAACTATCATGCTCTTTTCCTCTTCTTTTCCTCCAAGGTCAGAGTTTAGAGTGGCAAATGCAGTAATTTCAAAACTTGCAGTAGGTAAAATGTCTTCATTTACCGGTTCCCCGGAAGTGTCAGAAAAATTAACGTCCAATAAGTCATAGTTTTCTGCATATTCATTATGTGTAAGATAAAATCTATGTTGGGAGGTATATATAGTTTGTAACATATCCGCTACTTCACTGAATCTTGATTTTTCAGCTGCCTTAAAATATTGCGGTAAAGCAATTGC
>JAZRHA010000080.1:0-8676 GCA_045644515.1 Elusimicrobiaceae bacterium
ATAGGTATAAGTTTATAAAAAATAACACTAAATCGCGGATTATATCTTCCCTTTTTAAATAAAATATTATGGTAACATAAGCAAGTATTGTTATAAATATTGAAACCGAAGTCCCTACCCAAAAATACTTAATAGCCGTAATAATTAAAGTTGTAAATAAAATTACGGTTGATAATTGGGGTGTATTTCCGCTATCTGTTGCCTGCTTTTTAAAAAAATGACGAAAGATAACAGCAACTATTCCAATAAAAGATAGTATATATATTAACAGAATCTCTGCAGATTTATTCCCTACAAAAGATATTGATTCTTTTAGCAAGGTAATATCTGTAAAAGTTTGCGGTTGGTTACCGGTAAATGCCATATAAAAAAGTGTAAATATAATGGCACCCAATGTTAAAATTAAAAAGAAAAACCCGTCTTTTGATATTATTCCTAAAAGTTTTTGTTTATAATTCATCTATAATTTTATATTTCTTTAGTATACTTTGTTATTAAAATACTAATAAATATTACCTTACACATTGCACATAATAAATTTATCCTTACAATTATATTTTACAATATATAGATTGATTTGCGATATATCATAAATAAACATAGACAGGCAAATTCTTTATTTCCCCAACTTTCCAAGCACCTGTTCCGTATATAATACCTTTTTCTTTTGTGCCTTCAAGACAATCACGCGTAAAACCGCGCAAGCCCTCTATTGTAGGTTTTAAATTTGTTTTTTCGGTATCGGCGGCACTTACGATAAAATAAACTTCTTTATTTGTCATTTCGGTATATCTTGAAACACAGCGGTCAATAAATGTTTTAAGTTGGCCGTCCATTGTGTAAAAATAAACCGGGGTAGCAAGCACAAGAACATCTGCATTAACCATTTTTTCAAGAAGGTCTTTCATATCGTCTTTTTGCACGCAAGTATGTGTGCTGTTACAGACACCGCAACCCATACAATAATTTATTTTACGGTCGCGCAAGAATACCTTTTCTGCATCGTGCCCGGCTTCTTTTGCACCTTTTAAAAACTGATCGCACAATAAATCGGAATTACCGCCTTTGCGGGGTGAAGCGGAAATAATTAAAACTTTTTTGCTCATATAATCTCCTTATAATTTCCTTTTTTAAAATCTCTTAATCTTCAGGTTTCCAAGCACCGAGATTCTTTTCCTGTTCTTCTAATGTCATAGTAAAAAATCTTTTTCCGCTATCTATTTTGCGGATAGAATCCATTTCATCAGAAGTTAACTCAAAATCAAAAATATCAAGATTTTCCTTCATGTGAACAGGGTTCATTGTTCTTGGGAAAATAATATTGCCTTCCTGTATATGCCAACGTAAAATTATTTGGACATTGGTTTTGTTATATTTTTTGGCAAGTTGCGTAAAAAGCGGTTCTTGAATAAGCCCTTTATCCCCGTGGCCGATAGGGTACCAACTTTCAATTACCGTTCCGTATTTCTCGACTCTCTTTTTAAGTTCTTTTTGTTGATAATAAGGGTGGCATTCTACCTGTAAAACGGAAGGGTAAATTTTTGCTATGCTTAAAACTTCTTCCAAGCGGTTTGATTCAAAATTGCTAAGACCGATAGATTTTACTCTGCCGTCTTTTACCGCTTTTTCCATATCTTTCCAAGCACCAAGATAATCGCCAAATTGTTGGTGAAGCAATAATAAATCAATATAGTTTGTATCTAAGCGTTTAAGCATTTTATCAATGGCTTGCGATGATATTCCCTCGCCGTATTCGCTGGGCCAAAGTTTGGTGGTAATCCAAATTTCTTTTCTGGCTATAGTGCTTTCTTTTACTGCTTGGCCAACACTCCTTTCATTTTGATAAGCGTGGGCGGTATCAATATGCCTAATACCAAGGGCAAGGGCATTTTTTACAACATCTAAAGTTTCTTTGCCATCCGGCACTTGAAAAACACCTGTGCCAAATTGCGGAATTTTGTTTCCGTCATTTAATGTAATAAATGTTTGTTTCATATTATCTCTTCTTTATTTTACTTGTGCTTGGGCCCAAGCAAATATTTCTTCTTTGCTTTCTTTGACACTGCTACCGTGAATTGCTATACCTTTACCGTAAGTCGCGCCGGGGCAATATCTTTTCAGGTCTCGTTCGCTGTTTGCAAGACCGCTGCCTTCATGTGTCATAACTGCCATTATTTTTTTACCTGTAAAATCTAATTTTTCAAGTTGACTGAAAATAGCCATTGGATAAGTACTCCACCAGCAAGGCCCACAAACAAAAATATTATCATAGGCGGAAATATCGGAAAGATATTTTTTTAGTTCAGGCCTGGCATTATTACAAAGTTCCTGTTTTGCTTCTTCTATACAAGTGCTGTAACTGGCAGCATAAGGCTTGACGGTATCAACTTCAAACAAATCACCGCCGACGGCTTGTTGTATATATTCAGCTACAATTTCCGTATTGCCCTTTTCAATAGAGCGAATAGAACCGTTAAAATAATTTTCACCTTTACGTGAATAATAAATGATTAAATTTTTAGCCATAATATCTCCTATTTATCAATATTTACCAAAGTATATTCGCCTGTTCCCATGCCGAGTTCTTTCATGTAGGAAATTTGGCGTAAGCCCTCGCGTGATTCAATGCGTTCCTGTAAGTCATGGAGTTCATTTTCAGGCAAGGCATAAACTTGGTCTAAAGATGCTTGGTCCACCGCTACAATATTGGTAGATGCTAAAATACCGATGTCGCGTGCTTTAGGTTCTGCAGCGGAAGTTCCCGCACAATCGCAGTCAACAGACATACGGCGCAAAACATTGATATAAACAATTTTCTTGCCGAAGTGATCAACAGTTGCTTTGGCGGATTCTGCCATATTTTCTTGAAAGCGAGCCCCGCTATAACCCCATTGTTCATCACCTTTTTGGTGTATCATTTTTTTGCCGATTTTGCCGTCTGCCATACCGATAGCGATATTCTTCATGCTGCCACCGTAACCGCCCATAGTGTGGCCTTTAAAGTGTGTTAAAACTACTAAAGAATCATAATTTAAGACATGGCTACCCATAGACATTTCTTTAAAATGTTTGCCGCCTTTTACAGGTAACATAACTGTGCCGTCTTCGTCTAAAATATCTACTTTACTGAAAGTCCAACCGTTTGTTTTAAGTGTTTCGCGGTGGCCTTTTGTTGTTTGGCGTGGAGAATCATAAAAAACATTTGTTTCAACAAGCGTGCTGTTTGGAATATGTTCCCATAATGCTTTTACCATCGGCACAGGTAAAATGTTTGGGCCATGCGGTTCGCCTGTATGAAATTTAATGGCTACTTTACCGTCAATATTTTGGGAAATCTTATCATATATTTTGACAAGGCCTTCCGGGCTGATATCTTTTGTAAAATAAACCACCGGTTTATTTTGTGATACCGTTTCTACACGGCTGTTTTCTTTTTTAAGGCAATGGCAAGCCGCCAAAACCAATATTGCGAGTACTACACTTATTAATTTTTTCATTTTATTTCTCCTTTTATAAATTATTTAACCAATGTACAATTTTATTATGTACTTCTGTACTATATTTGGCACTTACATTATTAAATTTAGCATAAGCACCTATTTGGGCATTTTCGGCATTAGTTGTAAAATCTTGCAAGAAAGTGCCGGGGTTACTGCCTTGTGTTGAAAAAGGAATAACTTTCTTACCCTTAAAATCAATTTGCCCTAAAAAAGAATAAAGCGGAGTGGACATTGTATACCACCAAACAGGCCCGCCTACAAAAATAGTATCATAATTATTTATGTCGGGCAACTGTCCTTTTAATTTAGGGAAATTCTTTTCCTTTAAATTCTTTTTAACACGTGCATAAAAAGCCGGGGAAGATTTAAATTCTTCCTCAGTTTCTATGCGGTAAATATCTGCTTTTGTAAGTTCGGCAATTTGCTTGGCAATATCTTGTGTATGCCCTGTCCAAGAATAATAAATTACAAGCACTTTACCGAGATTTGCCGTATAAGATTCCGCTTTGGCAAAAGCGGACAATTCTTTTTTATTTTTATATGCCACCCTTAAATTATGTATTATTGCAATTATAGCACCTATAACGGCAATAATGATTAATATAATTAATATTTTTTTAAACATAAAACCTCCTAAAATTTAAGTTCTTTATCTTTTGATTCAAGCGCTTTATCATAAACGGAAATTTTATAATCCAAGCGTTTTAAAGTATCTTGCAATTCTTTAAAACGCGCCCGTAAACTTTCCCTTTCATTGGCAAGCAAATCCCTGCGTGTTTTAAGGGTTCGTTTGCCGCGTTTAAATAATTCAAAATACTTTCTTAAAACTTCTATGGAAAGCCCCGCACTGCGCATACATTTAATAAATTCTATTTGCTTACAGTCCTGCTCAGTATAATTGCGTACGCCTCCGGGGGTGCGATTTATAAAAGATATAAGGCCTGCTTTTTCATAGTAACGCAAAGTATCGGCGGAAACATTACATTTTTTACTAACTTCGGAAATAGTCATAAAAACCTCCTACATAAATTGTAGCAGTTGGAGTACACTCCAAGTCAAGCAAAATTAATATAAGAATGCTCCCGTTTTTTTGACATTTTCAGACGAGAAAACGACTAAAATTTCAGTAGATTTTGTATAAAGAAATAGCGTTTTCTTCGTCTAAGACACAGTCGGTGTATTCGAGAATAACCTATCTTTTGATCAACCGGGTGCCTTAGATATGCAAATTATGAGTGCCAAATTGGACTACACATATTTCAGTGGGCAACTCGGTTTAAATTATGCTCTTACAACCCAATGGAGTGTATTCGGTAATACTGAATTAGGTATGAATAACAGAGCACTTAATTGCTATGGCAACATTGGTGTAGCATATAGATGGTAAATTAAGATCTAAAATAAATTTTTATATCATTAAGTAAATACTTAATACCCCTGCCACTATTTTATCCTCTTGTTTATAAAAAATCGGCGTAAGTCTAAATTTGTAAAAATCAAATATGATATACTTAATTGTGAGGAAATTTAATTATGGATATTAAGAAAATAAGAGAATCAATGAAAAAGGGTACAAATATAAAAATAGGCTCAGATTTATTACAGGCATTTGCCAAATATTTAGAAGAAGCCCGCAAAATAACAGCAGAAATGAATAATAAATATCATACACTTGGGCAAGTGCGGAAACTCCTTTCCAAATTAACTGCCAGCAAAATAGACAAAAGTTGCATTTTACTCCCCCCATTTTATACTGAATTCGGCAAAAATTTAAAACTTGGAAAAGAGGTTTTCATTAATTCTTGTTGCCGTTTTCAAGATAATGGCGGTATAGAAATCGGTGATAATACAATGATTGGGCAGGGAACAACCATTGTTACCCTTAACCACGATTTAAACCCTAAAACACGCCATAATGCCAAGCCGAAGGCGGTAAAAATCGGTAAAAATGTGTGGATAGGCGCAAGTTGCACGATTTTACCCGGAGTAAGCATTGGCGACAATGCAGTTATCGGTGCCGGAAGTGTTGTGGTTAAAAGTATTCCCAAAAATGCCGTAGCAGTAGGAAATCCTGCTAAGGTTATTAAACGTATTTAAAGATATAAAAAAGCTTTAACGACGAAATTTAAAAACTCCCCGGATTAGGTTCGGGGAGTTTATTGGATACAGCAAAAAATTTATTTAGCTAAATTTTGCCAGGCCTGTTTTTCTGCTTTCAATGCATTTTTTGTATCTTGGGCAGATTTTTCAGCAGCATTCTTTTGGGCTTTAAGATCCTTTTTTACTTGGTTCTTTTTTGCTTTTGCTTCTTTTTTTGCCTGCTCTTTTTTTGCTTTAAGTTCGGCATTCTTTGCTTTGGCATCTTTTTTGTCCTGTTCTTTCTTTGCTTTTAATTCAGCCTTTTTAGCTTTAGCATTATTGATGGCATTTTGCTTGTTTGCCTGTATATTTTTATTTACTGTGTTTACTTTATTCATAGCACAATTATTAACACACGCCAAATCACCTGCAACGCAACCGCAACTTTCAGCAGCATGAGCCAAAGCCGGCACAAGTGCTAATGTAAGAACAAATACCACAATTTTTTTCATGGTTTATCTCCTTATTTAAACTACATATTTATTGTAATAAAAATTTAATTTATGAATCAAGATATTATAATTACTTATTAAAAATAGCGCCGGCAGGGCAAACAAATTGACATAATCCGCAACCTACACATTTCGTTTTATCTACTACTATATTACCGTCGTTTAATTGTAAAGCCTGATGTTCCGATTCCATACAAATATTAACGCATTTACCGCAACGGCCGCACTTTTCATGGTCTATTTGCGGGTAAGATATTGGCGTTTTTTGCAAATCTTTGTGCATGGTTAGTACTTCAAGCGCTTTATTTTTAAGGGCGTTAATATCTGCAAAACCTTTTTCTTCCAAATAATTTTGCAAACCTTTAAGCATGGGGCCTATAATTTTATAACCGTTTAGCATAACTTCCGTGCACACTTGAACGGCATCAGCACCTGCCGCAATATATTGTGCGGCATCTTCCCATGTAGAAATCCCGCCCATACCTAAAATCGGTAAATTGCTCGCTTGGCGAATTTGTGATACACAACGAAGGCCTATCGGGCGCACAATCGCACCTGAACAACCGCCATAAGTTGTTTTTCCGTTTACATCTAGCATAGGGCGTAAAGTTTTTAAATCAAGCCCCATAAAACCTTGTACAGTGTTAATAGCGGCAAGACCGTCTGCTTTAGCATTTTCTACAGCCTGTGCAATTTCTGCAATATTTGAAACATTAGGGGACAGTTTTACGAAAACAGGTTTTTGTGCAACCTCTTTAACCCAAGCAGTAATTTGGGCAGAAACTTCCGCATCTGTTCCGATAGCCATACCTATCCCCTTTTCCGGCATACCATGCGGGCAGGAAAAATTTAATTCAAAAGCATCGGCATGGGTATCATTTAAAGTTTTTACGATGTCTTGCCAAGCCTTTTTATTAACGGGTGCCATAATACTTGCAATAATAACTTTGGTAGGATATTTTTGTTTTAAAAATTTAATTCCGTCACACCAATATTTTATTGTTTGGTGGCTTAAAAGTTCAATATTTTGAAAGCCGATAATATGTTTTCCGTCTTTTAAAACGGTATAACGCGGGGTAGCCTCTATCATTTCCAAGTCATCGGGAGTTATGGTTTTTAGAACTGCCCCGCCCCAACCCATTGCAAAAGCAATATCTATGCTTTCAATTAAGGCTGTCGGCGGTGCTGAAGCGAGCAAAAAAGGGTTTTCAAAATCAATTCCTAAAATTTTTGTTTTTAATGTTGCCATAAATTTCCCTATTGTCCTATAAAACTAATATTAGCAATTTATGCGTTATTACTTTGAACGTTTTTTGATATTATCGCCGTAAATTGTTTTCCAGTCACTGCGCATGGAAACAGGTATCCAACCGTATTTTGCGGCATCTTCTTTCATTTTTTGAGCTTTTTCAAGGTTACCGTATTCGCGTTCTAAATCGTCGCAAAGCAACATAAAACCGAGGGCTTTATATTTATTGCCGTTAATTGTGTAATTTACCATACTTGCATCACTTAAAGTATTACCAAAAGCCAGCACCGGCTGCAAACCGATTTCTTGTGCAATAACTGCAACTTTATTCATTTGAAGATTTTTGACAAGGTTCTTACCGCCTAAAATTAATTTATCGCCTTTTTTGAAAGTATACTCTAAACCGTCAATATTCCCCTGCGCATTTGAAATAATATTGCTGTCTGAACCTATAATTTGGCTTGACGGGATATATGGCAAATTTTCCTCAATCAAAGGGCGTACCATAAGGCGGTCCGAGCCGCTGCAAATATAAACCGTAAATTTATTTTTTACCAAATATTCCACAACTTCCAACATGGGTTTATAAAAAATATTGCCGCGTTTCATGTTTGTAAAACCGGGTTGGTCTTCTTGCATAAAGTTACGGATAAATTGATAAAATTCTTCCAAAGTAAGGCCTTTATAGGCTTCTGAAACCATCTTTTCGCGGTGTGCATCCAGTTTAGGGAAAATGCCCTTTTCGCGCGATGCTTTAGCTGCGGCAATTTGTTCTTTAGTTGCTTTATAATTTTTATCGTCAAGGACGCGGTGCTCAAATAAAGCCCAATCAAAATAAGTGGGATCAGTTTCCAAAATTAGTGTACCGTCAAGGTCAAAAACTGCGATACGGTTTTCAACAGGTATAAAATCTTTGGACTTTTTATCAGTAATATTTTGCATATAACTGACCAGCGCTTTTTTAGCAGGAGCTTCATCGTACCAGAGGGATAAATTATCCTTTCTAACCTGCGTACAACCGCTTAAAAAACCTACCGTTAAAATGCAAATAAACAACAAAAAATATTTTGTATGATTTTTCATAAATATTCCCCTAGAACAATTTAATAAGATTATAGCATTTTAAAAGTATTTAAAACGTTTAAAAACAAATTAGAATTAGTATATTAATTAATAACATCTTGTTAATATTGTATAATTAGAATATATTATAGGAGGAAACTAACCATGGGATTAAGAAAAGATTTTTTATGGGGTGCTGCTAGTGCTGCTCACCAATTTGAAGGTGCCTGGAATGTAGGTGGAAAAGGGCCAAGTATTGCTGACGTTATGACAG
>JAZRHA010000081.1:0-5360 GCA_045644515.1 Elusimicrobiaceae bacterium
GGCAAGGCTCAATTTGGGCGAGGCTATCGTTATGCTCAATAGCGCCCCACCGTTTAAATTCGGCTTCAAGGAATTTAAAGGAAAGTAGTAAATTTTAATATGCGGTTGTCCCTTGCCGTCTTGGCAAGGGTACACCCAAGGAGTGTATATGGGACTTTTTAGCGGATTGTTCGGCCTCGGCGGTGGCGGAGGCGGCGGTAATGTCGTTTCAATAGACTCATCTCTCGGAAACACCTTGATAACGGGCAATTCCCCCAAGGGAAGCCAGTTTATACTGTCCAACTTCGGAATAGACACTATTAACAACGGCGGCGGTGTAGTTGTTTTCAGAGATGCGCAAAACGGCTTTAGCGCATACGCGAACATAACAAATCAAAATAGCAGAATATGTGAAATCAAAATATAAACAATACGTTTATAAAAATAATATGATACTGACAGCTGTAGATAATTCCGGATATAGTGTAGGTAAAGATGATTCAGTAGCTTTAAAGGCTTTAAAAGGAAAACCCATAACAAATGAAGAATGGGCACAAGTTGTAAATTTAGTTAAAGATTTTAATAATGCCGGTTTCTATCACAATGATTTACTTCCTAATATGTTTTTTAGGCGTGATGATAACGGTAAACTTGTTGTTACTATTTTGGATTTTGAAGATATTCGCCATAATGATGATTATGATACCTTATTCTTAGAATCAATTCGTAAACGTTTAGAATCTATCGGTGCAAAAGAAAAAGCCCCTCAAAATACTCCGATAATAAATAATGGCAATTCTTCATTTAATTTACCGAGTTGGGTTTTGCCTGCCGTCGGCGTTGGTTTATTAGCATTTTCTGCCTTTAGCGGTTTAGGTACTCCCGGTTTGGCTTTGGCAACTTTACCGCTTCTAGCAAGCACTAAACCTATAATAGGTGGTAAAAGTGAAGTAAATAAATTTGTAAACTTGCGCAAGCAATTTGATCCGTCTTTATTTAAAGGGGAAGATTTAACTGCTGAAGAAACCCAAAACATGAAATCAATTTTGGGGGAAGATTTTTTTAATTTATGGCAACAGTATTATAATCAAAATTTAACAGAATATGCTAATCAACATATGCAAGATATAGCAGAATTTATAAAATATTCAAATCGTTATGAAAGTACTTTACCCAGCCAAATAAAGTATCGCTTTACCGGTACAAATCCTTTATATGTCTATACCATGAAAAATGCAAGCGAAAATTTTGAAAAAGATTTACTCGCCGGTAAAACTATAAAAGAAGCCGTAATGAATATGGGAAAGGAAATGTTCCTATATCATAAAAAGATTAATCAAATTAAGACATTCCTTAATGAATATAAAAATTCTAAAAAGATTGTTTGGGAAAAAGTAAAAACCCCATCTGATTATAATAATATTAATTTAGGTGAAAATTCTAATTCAAATGAGTTTTTGGGCTCTAAAGTTAAAGTGACAGATAAAACTTCTTTTGGTATTTTGAGTGATACTCCAATTAGAGTTGTGACGGATTTTGATGAATTTATATACGGTGAATATTGGACAGATTTTTTGGATGAAAGATATAGACCTAGTACATTCAAGGGCGTAAATTTAACTTCTTACGATTTAAAATATTCAATGCATGATGTCGTATATGCTGGGACGATGAATCATCCTCTAGGTATAGATAAAGACGGTTTTAACAATATTGAAGCAATGTTTAAGGCCTTAGAGGAAGATTATGACGTAATAAAACCTTTTATTATAAAATCAAGAAACGGAAAAACTTTAACCGAAAGAGAATTAGAAACCTTACATAATAAAATAGCAGAGATGAGTTATATCTTTACAAATGCAAAACCGTTTTACCGCGGAAGTGCCTCAGCAAATTTGGCAATGGTTTACGGTCTTTATGAAATGGCAGGTATTAATGCCCCGCAAGTTAGAATAAATCGTGAACTTGACCTTTCTGCTTTTACCCGCTCACCTGAACATTATCAGTATTACTGGAAAAGTTTATTTGACGGGGAATTTACTGCACGACCTCAAATGAAAAGTGAAAAACCTTTAAACCTTAAAACGGATATTAAAAAGGCAATAGAAGTTAAATTCGGTGTTGTTCAATTAATGGATTCGGATGGTAAAGTAAGAGCATATTATAAAGAAACATTAGAAAAAGAATTAGATAGAACCAAACTTTTTAACGAAATTGTTCAAAATAATAAATTGCAAGATAAATATCCGTTAATAGGGATTGAATATCCCCAAATTATA
The DNA here is from genome assembly GCA_045644515.1 of Elusimicrobiaceae bacterium. GTDB lineage: Bacteria > Elusimicrobiota > Elusimicrobia > Elusimicrobiales > Elusimicrobiaceae > Proelusimicrobium. The sequence continues at coordinate 2,259 of JAZRHA010000081.1, forward strand.
TCTACAAATTTATCCGATTTGCCGGATGAAATTGTCGCTATGATAAAATCTAATCTTCCGGGTACAGTCACAGATTATATCAAATCGCTATTCCATCCGAATTCAAGTTATAAGGATATGATAATTGACGTTGTAAATACCAGAGGTTTTTGGGGGAATGAATCGGAAATTTTGTCGGTCTTAAAAGGTAAACCGATAACTAATGAGGAGTGGGCGCAGGTCGTAAGTTTAATTAAAGATTTGAATAATGCTGGCTTCTATCATACTGATTTAGGGAATAATCTCTTTTTTAGGCGTGATGACCAAAACAAACTTATTATAACTATCATAGATTTTGAAGACCGTGAATATAATGATGATATAGGAGCTTTGGAGCGTATTCGCATTAATTTGGAATATATCGGTGCAAAAGAAGATACTTCCGGCGATGCTATGGTGCAGGACGCTAACCCGTTTAAATCTAAATTACCGAGTTGGGTATTACCTGCCGTCGGCGTTGGTTTGCTTGCTTTTGCTCTGGCAAATCCTTCTACCGCACCGCTTGCTTTAGCAAGTGTGCCGCTTTTAGCAAGTACTAAACCTATTTTAAATAAAAATACCGAAGGTATCCCCGCAAAAGTTTTGTTTACTGAGGAATATAAAAATTATTACTTTTTATTTGAAGATGAGGAACATATGGAGGATTATTTGCCTCCCGGTTTTGAGGAGAAAAGTGTTTTATATAGAGGTATGACACTTTCCAATTACGAAGATTTAAAAAATATATTTATAGATGGGTTGCCGGGCAGTAAAACTATTAATGGGGGAGGCAAAGTATTTTTTGCTAGTAATGTAAAAAATGTCATTGGTTATTCTTTACAATATGAATATGGATATTTACCGGTTATAATTAAGACTGTAAAAAGTGAAAAAAATGATCCTCCAAAATATGTTTTAAGATTTAATAATGTTTCCCCAAAATATATAAGTGATATTTTAGTCTGGGCTATAATTGACGGCAAAAAGGGTTGGTGGCGCGCACAGTTAGATAGTAATGGAGAAGTCGTTTTAATCCCTACCGATAATATGATAAAGATTGACACTCCTATTTCTACGACGAAGAAAAATTCATCGCGAACGGAAACTTTAAATGAAAAAAAAGATTCTAGTTCCGTTTCAGCAAAAGTTCTATTTACAAAGGAATATAAAAATTATAATTTCGTTCTTTTTGAACCTTTAGATTTATTGCCTTCTGGATTTAGAGAAGAGAATGCTTTATATAGAGGTATGACACTTAACAACTATGAAGATTTAAAAAGAATAATAATTAAAGGACTTTTGGGTACTAAAACGCATCAGAAAAATAAGAAAATATATTTTACTACGGATATAAAACTTGCAATTTCTTATTCGGAGGAATATCAATTTGGACATTTACCTGTTTTAATCAAAACTAATAAAAAAACAAAGATGAGTTCTCTTAAAAATGTTTTTATCTTTGATAATGTTAAATCTGAGGATATAGCAGAAGTTCTAGTATGGGCACAATTAGACGGTAAAAAAGGTTGGTGGCGCGCACAGTTAGATAGTAATGGAGAAGTCGTTTTAATCCCTACCGATAATATGGAAACTGTTGCCACTACTTCTATCAATCCGGAACAAAGTGTTTCCGCGCAAGTTTTGTTCACTAAGGAATATATAAATAAAAATATTCCTGTACCTACGGAAGATGAACAAAATTATGGGGAATATTGGGTGACCTCAAATACTGAGATAGGCAGAGGTATGGCAATCGGAACTTATAGAGATTTGAAAGAAATATTTAATGGCTTATCCGGCAAAAAAGTTCGTGATTGGAAGGCTCATGGAAAAATATATTTTTCTAAGGTTATAAATGTTGCGGTTCATTATGCAAAAAAAGATGAATATGGGCATATACCTGTTGTAATTATCAGCAATAAAGATGTTGCTGATCGTGAGAAAGGGGAAAATTATTGGGCTTTTGATAATTTCGCCGCAGAAGATATAAAAGAAGTTTTAGTTTGGGCGGAAATTGACGGAAAACTAGGTTGGTGGAAAGCAGAGTTAGATAAAAGTGGGGAAGTCATTTTAAAATATACTGGTATGAAAACCCTTAAAGGCTATAGTACATTTACCGTTACCGGTGGTGGTATAATATAAAACTAAAATTTACCAAAAAGAATTAGACAGCAAAGAATAACAGTTGCAAATTACCTTACTCAAAGCGCAAGGCGTCAATGGGGTTAAGCATAGAGGCCTTGTACGCCGGATAAAACCCAAAGAATATCCCCACCAAACCCGAAAAAGCAAAAGAAATTACCATCGGCATAACCGTTATGCTAATAGGTAAAAAGTCCGGCGTAAAATTCTTAATAAACAAGGCAACGGAAATACCTGATATTATTCCAAGCAAACCGCCTGTTAAAGATAAAACAAGTGCCTCAACCAAAAATTGTAAACGTATATCCCACATCTTTGCACCTATTGCCATACGGATGCCGATTTCGCGCGTTCTTTCGGTAACAGACACAAGCATAATATTCATAATACCAATACCGCCGACAAGCAAAGAAATTGATGCAATCGCGGCAAGCAGTAAACTAAAAGTTTGGTTTGCTTCCATCGCGCTTTCCATCATCTGCGTTAAATTGCGGATAATAAAATCGTCCTGTTTTTTCCCGGTAATATTATGGCGTTGGCGCAAAAGTAATGTTATTTCTTCCTCGGCATTTGCAAGATCATCGGTTGATAATGCTTGCACCATAATGTTATTTACCGTTCCTTGGAATTGTGAACCTGAAAGCCTTTTCATCGCCGTAGTTACAGGAACAATAACGGTATCATCCTGGTCAGTTCCCATAGCATTTTGACCGAGTGATTTTAAAACACCTGCCACCTTAAAAGGTACATTATTTATACGCACGGTTTTACCGATAGGGTCAGTTACGCCAAAAAGATTTTCCACTACTGTTTCGCCCAAAATTGCAACACTTGCCCCTTGGCGGACTTCATCATCACTAAATAAACCGCCGTTATCAACTTCCCAAGAACGAATATAAAAAAGTGATGGGGTTGTCCCTGTAATTCTTGTGGACCAGTGTT
>JAZRHA010000082.1:0-6574 GCA_045644515.1 Elusimicrobiaceae bacterium
ACGACATGGCTACGATCCGACTTTGAAGATAAAGATTATCCTGAACGTGAATTTTATCTTTTAACTGCAAATGGAGATACAGTATATAGCGTTGTTGATAATAATTGTAGAGAGTATATTGTGATGGAAGAGAAATCTAGAGGTATGTTTAACCCTGGGTATATATATGATGTCACAGAAGTCCCACCAAGTAGTTATTTAAAATATATACCTGAAACACAAGAATTTAAAGTTTTATCGATAACAAGTAAAGAGTATAAAAATGATATAAAAGAAAAAATTATGAAAGGTCCGCAAAAGACACCTTCTGAGGAACTTGAAGAGGTTGGTAAAAAAATTTTACAAAATATTATTATTGTATTATGTATTACTGCACTTATTGCTATTGTTATTAAGGAAATTAAAAATAAATTTAAACTATGAAAAAATTATATATTTGTTTTATTTTACTGTTCGGCTTTTTAACTTTCGTACCGCAGATAGCGTTGGGAGATCTTAGAAGTCCTAACGGTATTCACAAGTATCATCATAATCAAGCAGTTGATTTAAAAGATGTAGTTTATCAAAGTTATAATAAGGATCTAAATTATACTCCTACAACAGATATACAGTTTCAAGACGATTCCATCCCCGATTTTGCGGTTCGCGGAATGTTAATAGCATTACTGTTAACAATAATCATTGAGGGTATAATTGCATTACCGTTTGGGTGGAAGTTTGTTGGCCTTGTAACACTTGCAAATATAATCACAAACCCGGCGCTCAACGGAATAATTTGGCATTATCAAATAACAAACACGCAAACTATCTTGTTGCTTGAGGCGGCCGTCGTCCTGGCGGAGTGGGGCATATTCTCCGTATTTATTAGGCAAAAGTATTTGAAATTATTTTTGTTTGCCCTTGTTGCTAATGCCGTGTCATATTTAAGCGGACTATTGATATTTTAATGAAAAAGATTTTTAATTCCACTTTACTTTATACGCTTGCGCATGCTTGCGTGGACGGTGTTTCCGTCTTAACTGTATTTCAAAACCAGTTTTTTTATGAGTATAAGGAAATATTTTTCTTTACCATAATTTACAATATTATTGCCTTTGCCGGGCAGCCTTTTGCCGGGCTTATTTTGGATAAAACAAACCGCAAAAAAGAAATTGTTTTATTTTCGTTTTTACTTTTGTTTGAGGGGTTTTTCCTGCCGCTTCCGAAACTGATGAAAGTGATTTTGGTCGGTGTTGGAAACTGCCTTTTCCATACCGCTGCCGGGGCGGAAATTTTAATCAAAGCCAAAGAAAAAATGTGGCCTTTGGGCGTCTTTGTTTCAACCGGCGTTTTGGGGCTTACGCTCGGTACAATTTTTTGGGACAGTGCAAAAATACAGACGGTAACCCTTGCTTTGCTTGCAATTTTATTTGTGCTTATTTGCTTTATCCCTCAACTTAAAATTACGCATACGGAAATTAAAACAAAAATCAAATATGCTTTTTTGATTGCCTGTGCTTTGCTGTTTTGCATAAGCATACGCTCTTTTATGGGTTTTGCCAAATCGGTAAAATTTGATATTGCCTTACTTCCGCTTATTATTGCATTTTTTGTTTTTGCCGGCAAATTTATCGGCGGGTTTTTATGTGATAAATTCGGTACCAAAAAAGTTATTTTAATATCTGTGCCTTTGGCAACTTTGTTTTTCTTTTTAGGGCCTTTGAATATTGTTTTTTGGGGGCTTGCGCAATTATGTGTAAATATTTCTATGCCGATAACTTTATTTTTACTTTATAAAGTTACGCCTATGCGCCCGGCATTTATCTTCGGTTTAGCGGCAAGTTTCCTTTTACCCGGTTTATTCATCGTCTATTGGGTTCCTATACAAACGCAAAACTGGATGTTTTTAACGATTTTTGTTATCAATTACATTTTACTTCTTCTTTCCTTCAAAGGTATTTACGAAAAGCAAAATTAATATTTGGGGTAATATTCCATTTATTTTACGACCCCACTCCCCACCTCTCCACCTTTGTAAACAAAGGGGAGAGGAGTAAAATGTGCAAATTTTTAATAAAACCAAACCGAGTACGTGAACTTGGCAAGTATTTTTGAGGAAATTTTGATTTTATCTATGACGAAGAGTACCGCGAAGAATGTGGAGCGAAGCGACATCTCGGTACTCTAGGAGCGAAAAAATCAAAATTTACCAAAAAGAATTAGCCAGTAAAGAATGGAAGATGTAAATTTCAAATTTGCACTTGACGGAACACATATAAAATGATTAAATTAAATATATACACTCACAGGAGGAGTGACTATGAAACTCAAAATCACAGCAAAAAACATTAAATTAACCGAAGCAATTAAAACATACAGCCAAACAAAAATCAATAAACTTGAAAAATTTTTTGACAATGGCGCTTGGGTAGAACTTGTTATCAGCGTAGACAAGAAAATCAATCAAAAAGCAGAAATGACTTTGCACGCCGCTAAAAAGAAATTCACCGCCAAAGCCATTGAAGAAAATCTTTATAAAGCCATTGACGGTGCTTTGCTTAAAATTGAAGCACAAATCAGGAAAGCAAAAGGCAAAATTCAATCTAAACGTAATGTAAATGTTGTACGCGTGGAAGAATTAGCACCTTTTTATAACACAGCATTTGGTCCGCAAAATGAAGTTAGGTTCTCAGTCATAAAACAAATTGAAGTTAGCCCCATGAGCGCGGAAGATGCCGCCCTTGAAATGGAAAAACTCGGCTACACCTTCTGGATGTTTTTGGACGAAGACACCAAACAAATTAACTTAATCTTTAAACGTTTAGACGGTTCTTACGGTTTAATTCAACCTGTAAAAGCAAAATAAGTTAAGCAAGTTTGAGGAGTTTTTATGGCCGAGTTTGAACGCACTATCACGGTAGCACAATTGCTTGAAGATCAGAGCAAGGAACTTAACCTTGAGATCTTGCTCGGCCAAAAATATACTAAGCGCGAAATTTCAAAAGCAAGCGTTAACCGCCCCGGCCTTGCTATGGACGGGCACCTTGAAAATTTCCGCGGCGAACTTATCCAAATAATCGGGCGTGGGGAATATGCCTTCTGTGCAAAACTTCCGCATGCCAAATTAAAAGCAAATTTCAAAAAAATGCTCAGGGCAGACAAAGTGCCGTGTGTAATTGTTACATCCGGTATGAAAGTTCTGCCTGCTATTCAACAAGCTTGTTTAGAAGAAAAAGTCCCGCTTTTAACTACTAGCATGGATACGGCGGTTTTCATTTCCGAACTTATTGCTTATTTAGATGAAATGACTTCGCCTCGTACACATGTGCATGGCGTGCTTGTAAGGGTTTCCGGCCTTGGGGTATTAATTAGAGGGGATGCCGGTATCGGCAAGAGCGAGTGCGCCCTTGAACTTATAAAACGCGGGCATATTTTGGTTGCAGATGATGTCGTTGAAGTGCAAAAAATGCGCGGCGGCCATTTAGTAGGTTCTTGCCCGCCGATGCTTCAGCATTATATGGAAGTGCGCGGCCTTGGTATTATTGATGTGGAACTTTTATTTGGGGTTGCTTCCACCACGGAATCTGCCAGAATAGAAATGGAAGTTAATTTAATTGCACCTACAGGGGAAATTGACCGCCTTGGCATAGAACAGCAAAAGACGACAATTTTGGGTGTGGAAATAAATTCACTTACCATTCCTGTAACACCGGGCAGAAATTTAGCGGTTTTGATTGAAGTTGCTGCTTTAAACCAAAGGTTAAAATCACAAGGTGTAAGCTCCGCAAAGGAATTTAGTAAAAAACTTTTAAAGCAAATGAAAGGCAAAGGTGTAAGAAATGGAAAGTAAAAAATTCTTCGTTATAACAGGTCTTTCCGGCGCGGGTAAAACACAAGCCCTAAAAATTTTGGGGGATTTTGGTTTTTATTGTGTTGATAATTTACCTTTTGCTTTGCTTAAAGATTTTACCAAATACGTAAATGCTAACCCGAATTTAACAAAAATAGCACTTGGTATTGATATCAGGGAAGGAAATAATTTGCACAGTTTGCCAAATGCTCTAGATAAAATTAAAGCAAGCGGTTTTAATACTAAATTAGTTTTTTTGGATGCTTCTACTTCTGTTTTGCTCAGGCGTTTTTCGGAAACAAAACACCGCCATCCGCTTGAAGATGACTTGGCAACCGCAATTAAACAGGAGAAACTTTTTTTAAAACCTTTAAGAATTGCCGCCGATGAAATTATAAATACATCGTCTACTACCCTCGGTGAACTGAAAGAAGAAATCGGCAAATTCCTTAAAGTTAAAAAGACGCAAGAAATGTTAATTTCCGTGATTTCCTTTGGTTACAAAAACGGTATTCCTTTGGAGTCTGATTTAGTTATGGACGTTCGTTTCTTGAAAAATCCTTATTATGTGCCGGAACTCCGGGATAAAACAGGCCTTGATAAAGAAGTGCAAGATTATATTTTAAAATCACCGCACACAAAAACTTTTATTAAAAAATTTACCGAACTTATTGTGTATCTAGTGCCTAAATACATAAAGGAAGGTAAATCTTATTTAAATATTTCCGTGGGTTGTACCGGTGGTAAACACCGAAGTGTTTTTATGGCCCATCATTTGGCCTTGGCTTTAAAACGCCGTGGTTTTGATTGCAGTGAAACACATAGGGATATTGATATAGTTAAGAAAGAAATATGGTAAAACTTATTTTAATCACCCATGGTAATTTAGGGGGAGCTTTATTGGATACAGCATCGGCAATTTGTTGTTGCGCGAAGGAAAATATTACTGCTTTTAGCGTTAGCGGTAAAGTAAATTTAGATGAACTTGAAAAGAAAATAAAACAATCTTTTGCCAAGGAAGAAACATTAATTATGGTAGATAGTTTTGGTGGAACTTCTTCCAATGTCGCTTTAAAATGTTTCGCTGAAAATAATAAAATTTCTATAGCATGTGGTGTAAATTTAAATATGGTTTTGTCCGCTTTAAATAATCAGACAAAAATGAATTTAACTGAACTTACTGCTAAAGTTTTATCCGATGGTAAAAAAGCGATTTTAGAAGCCACGGAGTTAATAAAAAAATGATAGTTTTAACGCGCGTTGATAACCGTTTGATACATGGCCAAATTGTGCAAGGTTGGTTGCCGAGTTTGGACGTTAGTGAGGTTTTAATAGTTTCCCCTATTGCTCAACAAAAGGAATTTATAAGAAAGATGCTTCGGCTTGCGTTACCAAGCGGATATAAATTAGTTATTTTAGGGCCAAGAGAAGCGGTAAAGTATAGTGAAGAGAGTAAAGAGAAATTATTTATCATTATAGAAGATGTTACTAATTTGTTTGAAATGTTACAAGAAGGTTTTTCACCAAAAATTATAATTTTAGGAAATACTCAATTTAGAGAAGGTAAAAGACAATACTCGCAAGGCGTATTTTTATACGATGAAGAAGTTGAAGAACTAAAAAAGATGGAAACGGAAAAACATTTTTCTGTTGAACTTCGTTCTTTGCCTTCTTCTCTTGTGACTAAATTATAGGAAATATATTTATGTTATTATCTCTGGCTATTTTTTGTGCATTAGTTGCTTTACTTGAATTAGATACCACTTATGTGGGGCAATTTTTAATTTCAAGACCTATGTTTATCGGTGCGATGTTAGGTGCTTTGACCGGTAATTTATTATTAGGGCTTCAGATAGGTATTTTTACGGAACTTATCTACATAGATTATTTACCGCTTGGTGGTGCCATCCCTCCTAGTGGAACAATAACCACAGCAATAACTATACTAATGAATTATTTTTTCAAGATGGATGTATACTTTGCTTTTTTCGTAGGGATAATTTCTGGGCAATCGTTCACTTTTTTGGAAAGGTTTATACGTGATAAACGTGCAGCGAAATTAGGGGATATTGAAAAAAAGCTTATTAAAATAAAAACAACTCCTGGAATTGTAATTCTTAAAAATCTTATTTTAGAATTTTTAATAGTTTTTGTTTTCTTAATGTTGTGCATGATAATGTTCGGTCCCTTATTTGTTTATTTGCATGAAGATATAAGTGAAAAGGTTCATGTCGCTTTTAAATTCTCTTATTACATTATACCTTGGGTAGGTTTATGTGGTTTGTTCATGTCTTTTAGCAATAAACCTAAGGAGGATTAAATGAATATCAATAGAACTAAGTATATTTTACGTTCTCTACTTCTACAAGGATTTTGGAATTCCAGAAAAATGCAGAATATAGGGTTGCTTTTTATTATGTACCCTTATTTATTTAAATTATATTCAACTACTCCTAAATTTTTAAAAAGAGCTATACAAAGAAATTTAGAAACTTTTAATACAAATCCTGTAATGGTTTCTTTTTGTTTAGGATCTCTTATGCATCAGGAACAAGTACTTTCTAATGTGAGGAATAATCTTAGCATCTTCTATGAACAAGAAAAAGAATGGCTTATTATTCGTTCCAGCGTTGCTTTTACTGTTGCTTCTTTAGGGGATAGATTATTTTGGTCTACTTTGAGGCCTTTATCTTTGGTTGTTGCGTTTGCAGTATTGTATTTAGGACAGATATATTTTCTAAATGA
>JAZRHA010000083.1:0-19825 GCA_045644515.1 Elusimicrobiaceae bacterium
TTAGGCTATAACTGTAGTCCGTATCCATGTAACTCAATGCCGCTATACCTTCCGGTAATACGATAGATCCATACGCCTTCCTCATATTCCCTTTTAACGCTTTGTAAATAAGGTCCGCGTTCTCTTTAGCTGCCTTTTCATTTTCCCATAATACGCCAAGTATTAATAAACCAGATAATCCTTTTTCACACTCATCTTCATTTTTATAATTTGCTTTACGGACGGAACATGATTCTAATTTCTTCTTGCTACCTTCTATTAAACCTTTCCTCAAAGGCGTTATGTCTTCACTCGCTACTGAGCCTAAATAGATAGCCTCTTTTATCTCATTTGTATATTCGCTTAATACTTCACCATCTCCTTCACTAAAATCTATTAACGCCCCTATCACTCCACGCATAAATATGTGATACGGTGCACAGATCTTATCCCCTTCTTCCCCTACTTTCCAATCATCACATACTTCACCGTAATCGTTGGCAAAACCTTGTTTGTTTAAACTCTCAAATAATTTGTGAAAATTTCGTTCCCTTTGATATGCTTGCCTAATGTACTTCTCATCTATTACCTTAATGTCACTTTTTATATTACTGGTTATACCACTTGTTACTAACTCCCTGATGTCTTTTATGCTTGATTTGTAGGATATGTCTTCTGTAATTAACTGGCCAAATACCGATGCATTGCTGTTTACCAGCAATGTTATTACCAATACTACTGAAATTAATTTTTTAACTATCCTGCCCATATATCTATATATTAAATGTTTAGGGCGTATATAACAAGAGCAAAAAGACCTAATAAAAACTACCTGAAAGACCTATTTTAGAAGGGCTAAAAGTCCTAGAAGTTATTGTAAAAAAGGAATATAAAAGGAAATTTTGACATAAAAAACCCCCGCTTTCGCGGGGGGCTAATAATCTTAAACTTTAATTATTAGTTAAATTATTGAAGCACAGATACCATTATTGTCGTCACTACAGGTTATAGTAGTTGTATCATAACCTTTGCTCAATCTATGAGTATATCTGCCACCAGATCTTGCTGCTGTAAAACTGTTTGTACCCAATGTGATGGTGTAGTTATTAGTTGACAATATAGAACCACTAGCCAACGAATTGTCGTTTGAATTTCTAAAGTCTAAGTCTAATTCTGAGAATTTCGTAGTCCAAGCTCCTCTTACTAAGTAATATCTTTGTTCTGCACCGGTAATTGAACCAAACAAGGACAATGCTTCTGCAGCTCTAGATTTTTCAACAGCTTTGAAGTATTGCGGTAAGGCAATTGCTGCCAAAATGCCGATGATCAATACGACCACGAGCAATTCAATGAGGGTAAAACCCTTTTTATTCATTTTCATAATTTTCTCCTTTTTGTAGCAGTAGCTACAATTACAGTTTAGTATAAATTTCTAATTATGTCAATATGCTTTTAAGGACCTAAATAATCTAGGCCTTTATATAGTAAATTTTTATTTTATAACCCCACCCCTTACCCCTCCACCTTTGCAAGCAAAGGGGCGGGGAATATAAAGAAAAACTTTAGAGCGTGAAACAGCAGTGCACGAGCATGTTCACGCATCGCGCAGTAGATTTAATGGGATTTTCAATTTTTTCTTTGACGACGTGTACCAAGAAGTAAAACGACCGTAGCGAGTTTGCGGTACTCTAGGAAAAGAAAAATTGAAAATTACTTAAATGTACAAGCGCGTTATATGCGTTTGTGCACGTAATGCGGAACATCACCACGTTAAAACTACATCTCTTCGGGGGAAGATACACCAATTAGTTCCAGTCCTTTTGAAATACGTTCCTTAACCAAAGCACAAGTAAATAGGCGGGATGAAGTTAACTGCAAGTTATTTTCATCAAGCACGCGGCAGCTATCATAAAAAGAATGGAATAAACCTGCAAGTTCAGTTAAATAAGTTGTTAAGTGGTGTGGGCTTAAATCGTGTGCGCAATTTTCAAGCACAGGTTTAAACCATAGCATTTTGCTGAGCAATGCACGTTCTGCAGGGGCAAGGTTTTCTGTATTAACTTTAGTAGCAATTTCTATATTCTTTTCCTTAGCGGTTTTAAATATTGAGCAAATACGCGCATGTACATACTGGACATAAAAAACAGGATTTTCATTAGTTCTCTTTTTAGCAATATTAATATCAAAATTAAGGTGCGCATTTGGTGTGCGGCTTGCAAAAAAGAAACGGCAAGCATCACGCCCCACGTCATCCATAAGTTCCCTTAATGTAATAAAAGTACCGGCGCGTTTTGACATTTTTACCTTTTCGCCGTTTTCAATTAAATGCACAAGCTGGTGGATAATGGCTGTAAAGCTTTCTTCACTTTTGCCGAGTGTTTTTACGGCTGCCTTCATACGCGGAACATAACCGTGATGGTCCGCACCCAAAATATCTATTAAATGAGTATAACCGCGGTCATATTTATTTTTATGGTAAGCGATATCCGCTAAGTAATATGTAGGGCGCCCGTCAGAGCGGACTAAAACGCGGTCTTTGTCATCATTTTCACCGGAAGTACCAAACCAAACTGCACCGTCTTTTTCATAGACTTCGCCGGTTTTTTTGAGAAAGTCCAAAGTTTTATCCAAGGCCTTTTCTTTATGTAACTCACTTTCCCTAAACCAACGCGTAAATTCTACGCCGAAATCTTTCATGTCTTGCTGCTGGGTCTTGATAAGTTCTTCCATCGCAAAGCGGCCGTATTCACTTTTTGGTAAATCTTGCGGAATTTTTTTAGCAAGGTCAACTAAATACAAGCCATGATAACCGTTTTCGGGCGGTTCTTTACCTTCGGCACGCGCTTGCAAAGATTGGCCCAAAAGTTCGGCCTGGTTGCCGGCATCATTTACATAATACTCAGCATCACAGGCATAACCTAAAGCACGGTAGATTTTTACTAAACTATCGCCCAAACTTGCTCCGCGCCCGCTTGCAACATGCAAAGGCCCTGTCGGATTTGCGGAAACGAATTCAATTAAAATTTTTTCTGTGGGAACCGTGCCTTCCTTGCTTCTGTCTTTTAAGCGGCGGTCCCGGGATGTTTCTGTTAAAAATTCATCACTCAAAACTATATTTATAAAACCGGGCGGTAAAAATGAGGCTGAAGATATTTCCTCAAAACCTCCTAAGACTTCACAAACTTTTTTGGCAATTTCAAGCGGATTTTTGTGCATTACTTTTGCAGCACTCAAAGCCCAAGTTAAAGAAATATCTGCTTTTACATGGCCCGGGGCAGGCGTAAAAATAACTTCCGGAAGACCGGAAAAGTCTTTAAATTCCGCAGCCAAAGTGTTTTGAATTTTATTTTTGAGTGTGTTTAACATTTATTTTGTACCTTTCTTAGTAGTTTTTTTAGTAGACTTTTTTATGGCCTTTTTTACTGTTTTTTTAATAGTCTTTGTTGATTTTTTAACTGCTTTCTTTGCAGGTTTCTTAGTTGCTTTTTTAGTAGTTTTTTTGACGGTTTTTTTAACAGTTTTTTTGGTAGTTTTCTTTACCGGTTTTTTAACCGCTTTTAAAACTGTTGGGATAATTTCTGCGAAATCAAACATTTTATCCAAGGCATAATAAGCACGGGCTTCCTCAGTCATTAAGTGTAAAATAAGGCCGCCGTAATCGCTTACGCGCCAAATTTGGCTGCCGGAACCGTCACGGTTTAATTTAAAAAACCCGTCTTCTTTTAACTTGATTGAAACTTCTTCTTCAAGTGCATTTAAATGCGGGGCGGAAGTTGCCGTTGCCACTATGACATAATCGCATAAAGAAGATTTATCACCCAACCCGTATAATACGACACCTTCACCTTTTTTATCTTCCAAAATACGTGCCGCTTTAATAGCCAAATCTTTCAAATTTTTGTTCATAAGAAACCTCCGTCTTAAAAAATTGTATCATTATTTTGCCGTCTTTGGCAATTTAAAATCTTCACCTAAGTAGATTCTTGCTTCACATATAGCATTTTTATCTTCGGTATAATGTATTTCGGTATTGGTAAGGCCCAAATGTTTACTTAATTCCTTTAAAGCATCAAGGCGCTTAGTTAAAGCGACAATTTTTGTTTTATCTTGGCGTTCACTTGAAGTCGTAAAATTTATCACATCCACTTTAAAAATACCTTCATTATTTAAATTGCGCAAATATCTTGCCACTTCGGAGGCAAGGCCGTTATGATCAGATGCATTAAAAACTTCAACTACCAAAATTTCGTCTTCCTGTTTTTTATTTTCTAATATAATTTGCCTTTCTTCCGGCTTCGGTGTTTTTTGTTTAGCTTTTGTCTTTGCTTTTTGTTTTGGCGTTTCTTTGACGGTAAAATCTACGCCGCGTAAATGCGGAAGTTCATAACTAAGCAAAATAAAATCGCTAACACTAATAAAAGTTTTTTTAGTAAAACGCATCTTTAAATAGGAATATATATAATATGGTACCTTATAAGGTTTTTTAGGCCAAACGGAAAGTGATTCTTTAAAATTATCCCAAAATAATTTGCGGTCCTGCGTATCAGGTATAAAGATATAGGGGGTACTTTCCAGTTTAAAATGTTCTGAAATTTCTCCTACAGTCAAAAGGCTTTCTTTATCTGTTAAATTTGTAATAACACCTTTTTTTAGCCCGGGATTATAAGAAATTAGCATTGCGGGTTCGGTTAGAATTAAAAAATTTATGTTCGTATCCTGACGCTTGCGAAGCACTTGCGTAAGTGGGCTTGTAAAATAACTCAATCCCCCCCACACAAGCAGGGCAAGCGCCGTAAAAATAATAAGGCGGAAAATTATTTTTTCTTTGATACTGTGTCGTTCCATAACATTATACCCTGCGGTGCAAGCCATTTATTTGTGTTGACAGTATATATAAGTTTTACCTTTTCAGCCGCAAGCAAACCGTCATCTAAAGATTTTTTTAAGGCACCTTTAATTAGCTTTATATCCTGCGGCCTTCTGCCTTTTGCACTCATATCGGCTATCATTAAAATTTTATCAAAAATTGTCATATCTTTTGCACCCAAAGTATGGCGCGCTATTGCTTGCAAAATTTCTTTATCTTTAATACCAAACTGTTTGTTTGCAATATCGGCGGAAATATCCGCATGAAGCAAAGCCGGTGCATATTTTGAAAGTTCTTTTAAATCTTCAACTTTGAGTTTATACTTTTTTGCATAAGCAACCATTTGGTCTTTAGTAAGAGATTTACCTGCATCATGCAAAAGCCCGGCAAGGGTTGCTTTTTCCGCGTCAATACCATAAGTTTTAGCAAGTGAAGCGGCTTCTTTTGCGACGGCAAGAACATGGTTAAAACGCGGTGCCTTTAAATGTTCTTTAAGCCATTTGTGAATATGCAAAGTATAAAGTAAATTTTCGTTTATAATTTTGGCGACTTCCGGCGAAATTGCCTTCGGTGTTTTGCTGTTTAACATAATTTGCAAACGCAAAGCACTTGAAGAAATTTTAGGGAAAACACCCTTTAAAAAATGTGCGCTAAAATTTGGTTTTACCGCTTTAAAACCCGGTCTTAAACCTATAATAAAAGTGGCATTTTTAAAATTATATTCCGCATTTTTCCAGTCGGCTAAAGCGGCGGCACAATCTGTACCAACCAAAATAAAAATTTCGGCTTTAGGATATTTTTGTTTTACATATTTTAAAGTTTCATAAGTGTAAACTTTACGGTGTTTTTTATTCTCAAAATCATCAAAAATTATGTTTTTACGTAAAGGTGCAAAAACTTTTTGGGCCATTTTTTTGCGCAAATTATAAGGTGTTTGGCTCACTTCTTTATAAGGGGAATTGTAGGCTACAAAAACATAACATAAATCGGGCTGAATTTCCTTGATTGCAGAGGAAAATAATTTTAAATGCCCATTATGCACAGGGTCAAAAGTGCCGCCGTAAATTAAGATTTTCATTTAACTTTCTCCCTTAAAAATAATGCAAAAATTGTGGCAAAAATTAACACAAATAAGTAAATTAAAACCGTTACCGTAAAATTACTTTTTGTGACACTGTAAGCTAAAATATCTAAAATTAAAGAGCCCCAAATAAGGCGAATTAAAACTTGTTTTTTGCTTAGCCCACTGCGGAATAAGCGTAAAGCAACATGATCCGGGCTGCCTTTTAAGGGGGACATACCTTTTAATAAACGAACTATTGAAACGTATATCGTATCAAATATCGGCAAAGCCAAAATCAAAAGAGGTGCAAAAACAGCCAAGGGGTTTTTGGCGGAATAATCAACCCCAAGCGCCAAAGCGGCAAGCAAAAAACCAAGCATAGTGCTGCCACTGTCGCCAAGGAAACTTTTTATTTTTCTAAGTCCATGATTATAAGGCCAAAATGCCAAAGTTGCCCCAATTATTGCACATGCAAGAAAATTTACATAAATATTTTCAGACGGAAGTGAAATAAATAAAAATGCCAAACTTGCAAGTAATGCTTGCGAAGCCGCAAGGCCGTCTTGGATATCGAGCAAATTAAAGGCGTTTGTTAAACCGCATACCCACAAAATCGTTAAAAGTGCGCCCCAAGGTTCCGGCACAAATTGAATTTTTACATTAAAATAAATTAAACATCCTGCCGCAAGTGCCTGGAAAATAAGACGGGTTATTGCACTTAAACCTTTTGGCTTTCTTATATCATCAATTAGACCCAAGATAAAAATAATTACGGTACCTAAAAAAATACCGCGCAAATTACGAAGTGTACCCGTTGGGAAATTAGTAGTAAAACGAATTATTGTCAAACTCGCCAAAAAACCAAACATTATTGAAATTCCCCCAATGAGAGGAACAATACCCTCATGGTTTTTTAAAGCGGTCGGTATATCTTTTAAATATTTACCCAAACTTCTGCAAAAAATAGGCGTTAAAATAAAAGTCAAGACAAAAGATAATGCAAAAGCCAAGGCAAAAAAAGTATGTGTTTGATAATCCATAATAATATGATATAAAATATAGAGAGGTTTATAAAATGAAATTTTTAAATTTAATTATATTAGCACTTTGCTTTTGTGCTTGCGCAACAAGCCAAAATATTAAAAAATCTGCCGAAACAGAAGGCAGAATAATACCTGTTTTCATGGCAAACGGCGAACAACGTACCGCCTTAAAAACCAATCTTGAAGCTAAAGATAAAACTTATAATTTCTTATTGCTTGCCACAAAAAAAGATGACTACACAAACTTTAAACTTATAGGGAATTTTGCCGCAATTTTGGCATCTGTCAATTTACGCGGTACGGACTTTGAGTATGAAAGCCTTGCCCCGGTTTTCACTCCGGAAACCCAAAAAGCATTAGAAGAAATTTTGCTTGCATTATTTTCGCCTGGCAATCCTTCACGCCACATATCGGAAATTAAAAATGATGAAAGAGAAAATTTAAAATATTACTACTCATTTAAAAAAGGTGAAATTCTACCTTATAAATTAAAACAAAAGGGGCAAGTAAACAAAACATTTTTGTTTGAAAATTACGCCGGAAATATTCCGCAAAAAATAACCATCAAAACAAAATTTAACGTAGTTAAAATTAATTTTGAACTTTTGGCACACGAGTAAACAACCCCACCTCTACCCCCTCCACCTTTGCAAGCAAAGGGGCGGGGAATATAAGGAATAATTTTAGAGTGCAAAACCGTAGCGCGAGGGAATATTATTGCATCGCGCAGTGGATTTAATAAAGCCAAACCGTGTGCACACACCCGGCAAGTATTTTTGAGAAAATTTTAGTTTTCTCTTTGACGACGAGTACCAAGAAGAACGTGGAGCGAAGCGACATCTCGGTACTCTAGGAGAAGAAAAACTAAAATTTGCCAAAAAGAATTAGCCGGCAAAATATGGCAGATCCAAAACATTCCTACAAACTGGTATAATATATCTATGCATCATTTATATCTATGGATTTTATTTTGGGTTGTAGTTATAACCGCACTCGGGCTTGACCTCTTCATCCTAAACAAACACAAGGGGCATGTTTCAATTAAAGACGCCTCGGTTATGGTTGCGGCTTGGGTTACGCTTGCAATGTGTTTTGGCGGCGTAATTTGGTTTGCATCCGGTATGCAAAGTGCGCTTGAATTTTTTACCGGTTACGTCATAGAATATTCACTTTCAATAGACAATATGTTTGTCTTTATCATGATTTTTACTTATTTTGCCATTGCTAAAGACCATCAACCAAAAGTGCTTTTGTGGGGTATTTTAGGTGCGGTTGTAATGCGCTTTATTTTTATATTTATCGGTGTACAACTTATAACACGTTTTACTTTTATGATTTATATTTTCGGTGCAATTTTGATTTATACGGCAATAAAAATGCTCGTGGGTAAAGAAGAGCAAATTGACCCGTCAAAAAACCCCGTTTTAAAATTATTTAAAAAAATTCTGCCAATAAATGAAAAGATAAATAACGGTAACTTTTTCTATCGTGAAAACGGCAAACTTTTTGCCACTACTTTGCTGGCAACGGTTGTTGTAATTGAGGCTTCTGATTTAGTTTTTGCCGTTGATTCCATCCCCGCTGTTTTGGCAGTAACGCAAGATACTTTTATCGTTTATACTTCAAATATTTTCGCAATTATCGGGCTTAGATCGCTTTATTTCTTACTTTCGGGTATGGCAAATAAATTTGAGTATTTAAAATACGGTATTGCGGCCGTTTTGGCTTTTGTAGGTGCAAAGATGTTAATTTCGCACTATTACAAAATGCCGACGGTAATTTCCTTACTTACCATAGTAATAATTTTAGGGATCGCGGTATCAGCTTCTGTAATAAAAAATAAGAAAGCAAGAATCTAGTTTATTTCCTTTTACTCTTTCCCCCTTTCTAAGGTGGGGAAGTTGGAAGAGGGGTTATTAATGAAGTTTCTTTATTTTATAACCCCACCCCTAACCCCTCCACCTTTGCAAGCAAAGGGGCGGGGAATTGTAGGATATATCTTAATGATGGTGAGAGCAAAACTAATCAACAAATACAAAGCCGGGCTTGGGTTCCAGTTGAATATTTTGATCTATTACTTCAAATAAAGCCTTTACTTTTTGAACACAATCATCACGAGCTGCGGCTTGTCTCCTACGTTCTTCTGGACCAGGAAAAACTAAATCAACTACAGATACCTTTCCATATTCCTGATGACCACCGCAACCATGAAAAGTGTGAGAATGAACATTTTGATTCCAGTTAATAACACCCCTACATGAGCCATTAGATGTATCTCCCCAATCAGTTCCCCCCAGTACTTCTAAAGCTGCTATTGATTCGCAAGTATCCTTACTAGGATCATTCATATAATCCATTTTACAAGCCTCGGAATAAGCGCGTTCTTTATTTCTTATAGCAACACATTTGCTCTTTGCATCTCTAACAGCCTGATTCCATAAAGTTCTTAAATTTATCGTTGCTGCACTTGGATTTTGTCCGAATATGTTAGCAGGATTGCAGGAACCGGGGGCACCTCTCCAAGCCTTATTTGTCTTGTCTGAAGAAATATTTTTCAATTTCGTTTTATAATTTTCATACGCCGTCTTTAATGGTGCTATTTCTTCTCTATACCTTTCGCCGGCTTCATTACATTCTTTGACATTATGCCTTACCGTAAGAACAAGTTCTATAGGGGACATATCCGCCGGATTCATAGTAGGAATTTTACTCTTTTTTTGGCCTTTAGCTACTAAAATTTCGTCCTGTGGTTCATCACCGTGGAAGGCAATTTCTGCAAGATGTTTTGAAGATTCGTCATATTCCCTACCTACCGCAGTATAACTGTATAAATAACTTGTAAAAGCTTGCCTGCCGGAAGATTTAAAAAATTCCAGTATATTAAACTTAGGCAAATCATCTTTAATATAATAACCCAAAGCACCACCGTATCCGCCGAAATTTGTCATAGCGGCAAAAGTATCCGTATAACTACTGTCCCCGACTAATTTTGAAATTATATTTTCCGGTTTAATAACAACAAATTCTTGATTTTGGACAAGCGGTTTTACCATGCGGCTGTTTTCCAAGGTTTGTGTTTCGCCTTCATTACTGCCTTGATCATATATTGAGGATGCAAAATCCGGTAAAGGTTCCCTTTTAGATTTTTTATTTTGATCTTGTTCCTCATTATCAAAACTTCCGCGCACCTGACGGCGTTTGCTACCCATAATTTCATCCTTGATTGAACTTTGGGTGGGTGCTTTTACCGTAAAATCATCAAGGCTAAAATCGGCCGAATTGTCTTTCGGCAAAGCGCGGACACCTTTCAAATTGCCGTCAATTTCCGGGGTATTTACTTCTTTACCGTCTTGATAGATACCGGCAATTTCAGCAGGGCGTTTATGTGTTCGCTCATATTCGTGGTAATATATTTCCTTTGCATTTATTAAATGGTCATTACTGTCTGTGTGAAATCTTGATGTATAAAAAACATCAGGTTCATATTCAATTTGATATTTTTTAAAAGCCGCGGCCATATTTGATGTTTCAATACCAAGTGAACTTAAAGCTAAATCAAACAATGTTAATTTCCTGGCGATATCACTTGATAAACCGTATTTTGCGGATATATTATTAAATAAGGGAACATAGTAAACAGGTATCATCATGCTAATAAGCAAAGCCAACAACATCAAAACGGCCAGTGCCAAAACAATTTTATTTTGTCCTTTTTGTTCTTGTTTTGCCGCAGGTGTAATATTTTCTGCAGGTTTAATATTTGGTTTTGCTTTATTTTTCATAAATCACCTTTATTTAGTTTTTCCTTATTGGGAAAGAACGATCATTCCTGGAGGAGTTACTTGTTTGCAAAGTATTTTTTTGCGTTTTTCTGGCCTCCAACTGTGCTTTAAGTTTCGCTGCATAGGCTGCTTTTTCCTGTGCAATTTTAATTCTGGCAGCTCTTTCTTGTTCTGCTTTTTCTTGCTCAATACGTGCCTTTTCCTCATCCTCATACTGGGGCTGTCCTTCACGTAGCAACTTTGCCTGCTCACGCTCGGCTTGTTCCCTTGCCTCAGCTTCTGCTCTGGCGATGGCTTCCGCCTCAGCACGAAGGTGGGCTTCCTCAGCTCGCACTTCCTTTAAACGAGCGTTATAAGCAGCAAGTTGCGCCCTATAATCAACATCTTGAGGCTTTTGGCTTTCCAGTTTTTCTTTCTCTTCGGCAATTTCTTGCCTTTTAAGTTGCTGGTTTAAAAGGTCATCCTTTTCTGCATTCTGTGTTACACCGTCAACACCAAGTTGCCTTAACCTTCTTTGCCTGGCAATTTCCCTTTGCCTGCGTGCCTCTTTAGCACGATATTCTTGCATTTTAGGGGTATTCATTACAGCATCAACATTAGCCTGAATTTGTTTTTTTGTTTTTGCATCATCCCTCATAATCATATAACCCAAAATTGCAAAAAACAATATTATTATAAGAATCCACGCAATACCTACAAACTGGCTGAACTTGGAAGGTTTATATTCCACTATACCTTCCCAATTTGGAATTTGGTCAAGTGCTTGCATTGGCTTAACTTGCTGGGCCTGCTGCGCTTGCTGTTCTTTATTATAATCATTAAAATTTTGCATAAATTAGTGAAGCCCCCCAGTTTTCTTAATGATCTCTTGTGCAATTTCTTCTTCCATCTGCTTTGCGACTTCTCTTGCTCCGCCGGGAAGCTTTGGCGCTGTTGGCTTAACAAACAGTTCTTTCGCCTTTTCCATAATTTTATCAATCCTATTACTCCAACCAAGATACATCGCCATAGCCAATGCTGATGCTCCAGTTGTAATAATTGATGTATATTTACCAACAAAATCAATACCTTGGTTTACTTCTTTAAATTTAGGATCTGCCATTTGATCAACTACATCTTTCATCCAAAGCCCCATACCGGTTATAAATACAGCGGCAGCAGCAGATACAACTACAGCAGCGACAGGACCCCATATTGGAATTTTTCTCAAGAAAAATATTCCGATTGCAAACATCAATGCCCCCGCCATCATCGCTATCTTAAGTAATGTTAGTTTCCTCTGCAATGCTGCTAATTCTTCTGCCTTTTGGGCAGTATCCTCTAGTTCTTGTTCAAGTTCAGGAGGTATAATTTCACTGCCTGCCGGTAAATCTATACCTAAATTATTACCCCTCATTAAAGTGCTTGCAACTTGACCAATACTTGCACCTTCAGGTATAGTCGGGGTAACATTTTCAGGGTTACTTCCGTCAAAAGCTGCTTCTGCCAAAGATTTTGAGCCGACTTCTTGCCTGCTTGCAACACTTTTACCTGAGTAAAGCGCAGCTACCTGTAAATCCGTAGCGGCACCATGCCCTTTACTATACCTGCCTTTTGCTTCCGAGCCGCTAAAACCTACATTAAAACCACCCATACCGCCTGCACGGCCAAGCTTAAAAGCATTGGCATCCGCCCCTTTGCCGGCATCCGGCCTAGGTAAAACCTGGGTGTTATTATCCCCGCCTTTAGAGCTACTACCACCATCAAAAGAAGAACCAATGCGCATACCGCCACCTAAATTAGCACCGCCTGAAAGGCCGTTTGAAGGCGTAAGTTTATTAATTTGTGTCGCAGGCCTTACATTACCAACCCTACCTTGACCGCTTCTACTACCTTTAGCTGCAGCGGCAGCGGCCTCTGCCTCTTTAAATTTAGCATCCCCATAGCCTGAACCTTTGCCGTCATAACCTTGAAATTCTTGACCGCCAACACCTTGCTCATAAGTTGAATTAATAGGCTGATAAGTACCATCCTCCCCGTAGATACCATCATTTGATCTGCCAAAACCTACCCCACCGCGTATACCTTCGGCATAAGCACCATCTGAACTGAAAGCTTCATCAGATTCAACACCTTCTGACCGACCTCTCAAAAACCGTGCACCGTAACCGGCCTGTGTGGCTGACATTTGCCTTTCAAGATCAGCCCTGCTGGCGGAACTGCCGCCCATAAAATTATTATAAGCACTCTCACCAAAACGGGACAAGGCCCCTTCATTTGCTGCCTTTTGACTGCCGCCGCTAAAATTATTTACGACACCTATACCTACTAGTAATGTTGCACCGGCAAGCACTACGCCTGCAACTTTTTTAGTGCCGAGATTAGAAAAAATGTTTTTCATAAATCCTCCCTAAATCTTGCCTATATAAGCCATAGCTACAGCTTTTCCTGTATCAATAACAGCTTCACCCAATTTTGTCCAAAATTTACCCCAGAAACAAGATCTAACAAAATTACCATTGGTATCCATACAATTTTCATTTATGCTGTACTCTTTACCCGGCGCGGTATTGCTGCTCTTTTCATTTTTACGGGCCTGGTCATTAACCTCATCATTGATTGCACGCTCTATATCATTTTGTAAATCAGGGTTTACACCACTTGGTAATTCTTCAAGGCCGAGTTCGTTTTTATCTTCTTCCAAATCTTCCGCAGCAACATCCTTTTGAAAGGCATCAATGGCACCTTCCATAGCACCCTCGGCACTATCAGCTTTAGCACCTTTTTCCGATTTTACGGCAGCGGTATATAAATCGCCCCTACCCATATTTTTGGCAAATTCTAAGTCCTGTGCTGTGGTTGCATGGCTTGCCGGCATGGAATTATTATTGTTTTTAATATCCTTAATGTCAGCGCGCCAAATTGAACCTGTAGTGCCTGTAGCACCGCCGCCAACTGAATGGTTACCGCTAGGATTAAAATTTCCGGGTGTTGTTGTTCCGTTTTGATTACGAACTGTTTGGTTTTGCTTTGTATTTTTCTTTTTAGCAATTTCCTTTTTCCTTTGATTGTATTCTTCCTGTTCCCTCTTTTTTCTTTTATCACGGTTTTCTGCAATTTGTTTATTTTTTTCTTCCAATTCTTTTTGTTTGGCTATTGCCCTATATTCCGGGTCCGGAGGTGGAGGAACACCTTCAGCTTTATCTTGTTCCTGGCGTTCCTTTTTATCTTCCGCAGAAAACAATGAACCCAAAAGATCTGCATTTGAAACGCCTTCATATTCTGGGTTATCCCGCAAAAAACTATTATAATCGGCATCAGTACCGAAGGGCATGGCAGCAAGATCTTGCATCCTGGATGAAGAAAACTTGCTGTAATCGGGGGCTTTCGGTTCGCTGCCCATATTTGGAACAACGCTGACTAATGTTAACACAGCAACTAATCCGCAACCAACCCAAGTATATATTTGTTTTTTATTATCGCCTTGGTCTCTTTTTTGACCGCTACTTCTCATTATTATCGCCATATAGGTACCCTCTTTTTAAATTTTGCTGTCTAATTCTTAAATTATCCTATAATACAAAAAAACTTTGCTCTTGCTGACCCGCCCCCCTAACTTCAAGGGCGCTCAAGCATAGAGCCACACACTTCTAGTAATAGTATAATGGTTTTTTGCTAATTTGTCAAGGGGTAAAATGAAACTTTATTTTTACGTGTCAATTTTCCGCATTATGTCTACAAACGCATGTAACGCACTTGTACATTTAAGTAATTTTTAATTTTTCCTTTTCTAGAATACCGAAAATCGCTTCGCTCCTATACTTCTGGGTATTCGTCGTCAAGGATAAAATTAAAAATTCCATTAAATCTACTACGCGATGCGTGGGTGTTCTCGTCCGCTACGGTTTCACGCTCATGTAGTGTCAGAGAAAATCAAAATTTCCTCAAAAATAATTGCCGGTCTATCGTACTCGGTTTGACTTTATATCAAAGAAAATTTTAAATTAGCCCAAAATACTTGCTAGGTTTTGCGCACGGTTTGGCTAAATAAAATTACTTCTTTTTACTCCTCTCCCCTTCATTTATAAAGGTGAAGAGGTTGGGAGTGGGGTTATTTATTATGTTACAAAAAGCACCAATAAAGGAAATATAGTAAAATATATGTAATGGAGAATGTGAAGAAAAAACTTTTTGCACCCGTTAAAACTTGCTACCACTTTGGTATGTCTATTGTAGACAAAGTGGCGGAAAATATTGGTATAAGCAAATATTTTGCACGCTTTTTGGTAAGCGGTGCAATAAATACTGCCTTTGGATATTTTGCTTTTGCCTTCTTTATTTTTATAGGTTGCGGTGATTTTACAGCACCGCTTTTTTCCAATATTGCAGGTACTATTTTTAATTTTAATACTATCGGCGGAATGGTATTTGGGGACCGCTCAAAAAAACTTTTTTGGCGCTTTTGTTTAGTTTATGCGGTAATTTATATTTTCCAGGTTGCCGGGCTTAAACTTTTTGCTGCTTACGGTATTGAAAACCGTTATATTTCCGGTTTTATTTTAACTTTCCCCGGCGCACTTTTATCTTATTATTTGAATAAAAAATTTGTTTTTAAGAAGTAAATTTTATTTTGTAATATCAATTTCACGCCACTTCCCACTCCAGAAACGGAGCATCATCAACACCCCTGTGCCGACGCCGTAAATACACATCCACGTCCACAAAGCAACTATTCCGCCATGGAAAACTTGCACAATTAAATAACTGCCAAGCATTAACGCAGATGCACAAACTATCATCAATTTCATTTGGAATTTTGTATCCCCGGCACCGCGCAAACCGTCACCGAAAGTTAAGTAAACTGTATCACCCAAAGTAAATATAAATAGGAAAGGAAGTAATATTATTGCGCTTGCATAAATTGCTTGCGTTTGCGGTGTTTGCGTGCCGATAAATGCGCCAAGTATCGTCTCAGGAAAAGTAAAAAAACAGAAAAATAATGCCGCTTCATACATAAGTGAAAGTTTAAAAACATTGTAAAGTGCTTTTATACCCACCTCGGTTTTACCTGCACCGCGGTACTGCGCAACTAAAATTTGCCCGGCGATAGTTAAACCCATTAAAGGTAAAAATTCAAGTGTTTGAAGTGTCATAATAATATTGCTTGCGGCAAGGGAAATACTATCAATATTACCAACAAACAAAACAAAAATTGTAAAAGAAATTACGTCCATAAACATACCAAAACCATTTGGCACACCAAAGCGCAAAAGCCTGATAAGTGCCGCCTTATTAAAACCAAAAAGTTTACCGAGGCGGAACTTTTTATTTACCGGGCGGAAAAGTAAATAAAGGAAAAATAATGTTACGCAAAAACCGCTGATTACCGTTGAATATGCAGCACCTGCCATACCCATTTTAGGAAGGCCGAGTTTGCCAAAAATCATAATATAAGAAAGTGCTACATTTATGATATTTCCGCCGATATTTGCAATCATTGTAATTGCAGTTCTGCCTTGCCCGGTAAAAAAACTTGCAAGTGCATTATTGATAACTGCAAGGCCGCCGAAAAGTGCAAGAATTGTAAAATAAGTAAGTTCGTATGTTTTAATTTCCGGTGCGTGGTTTGTTGTGCTTATAAAAAATCTGCCAAGCGGTGTTAATGCAATTATCAAAAGCCAGGAAATTACGCCGAGCAAAACCCCTTGCCACAAAGCAACACTTAAGCGCGCATATTTTTTTTGACCAAAATAATTTGCAACAAATACCGCCGTATATCCGCATGAACCCATGAAAAAAGAAATTATTGTAAACGATAAAAGCCCCGCCGGAACGCAAGCAGCTAATGCCTCGGGCGAATACCAAGAAAGGAACATTCTATCGGTAAATTGCATTAAACTTTGAGACGAATTTGTAATAATCAAAGGTAATGCAATAGTTAAGATTAATTGATAAGATGCCTCTTTACTTTTTTTGATTTTATTAAATAATTTCTTCATTTTATTTTTTACAACCCCACCCCCTACCCCTCCACCTTCGCAAGCAAAGGGGCGGGGAGCATAAGGAAAAATTATTTCCTATAATTCCTCTCCCCTTTATTTATAAAGGTGGAGAGGTTAGGTGTGGGGTTATATATTAAGAATAAAAAAACCTGCGGCTAATAATAGACGCAGGTTAGAACTCAAAAAACAATTATTTCTTTGAGACTTTTACGGCTTTTGGCCCTTTTTCTGATTCAACAACTTCAAAGGTAACTTCTTGACCTTCTGCTAAGGTTTTGAAACCGTCACCTTGAATTTCTTGATAGTGAACAAAAAGATCTTTTGATCCATCATCCGGGGTAATGAAACCATAACCCTTTTGGTCGTTAAACCATTTTACTTTTCCGTTTGCCATTACTAATTACTTCCTTTTATTAATGTATATCTCAAAGAGAGATTGAGGTTACCCTCAAGAATATTATAACATATTTTATTAAAAAAATTACAAAAGAAATAGAAAGTTTGCAGTTTTAGTTTCTTTGCCGTCTAATTCTTTTTGGTAAATTTTAGTTTTTTCGCTCCTAAAGTACCGAGATGTCGCTTCGCTCCACGTTCTTCTTGGTACTTGTCGTCGCGAGAAAAACTAAAATTTCCTCAAAAATACTTGCCGAGTTTGAGTGCACGGTTTGACTTTATTTTATAATTCTCTAAAAATCGTAAGGGTTATATTCTTCCATAATATTTATATGTTGAGAAGTTATATCTTCTTTGCCTCTTACAAAATTTTGTATCGACATCCAATTATGAGATACAAAATTGCGGAGAAGTTTTCTTCTTAACTTTTGTAAACTTCCTACTATTGCTATTGTGTTTTTTAAAGTTTCATCCCCTTGTAATTCTTTTGTTCTATTTTCCATATCTTTTATAGCGTCGCTTATTTGTTGCTTATATAGGTCAGTTTCAGAAAATAAAACTTTCATTTCCTTATTTTCAGGTATATATTTAAAATAACTGTAAGGTGGAATATTTGTAACATCATAGTATGTGTCATTTCCCACATATACATATTCGTTACAATTTGTCTCATCAAGAAACACTACAGATTCAAGTCTATGAGCCCATATATTATTATTTCCAGTAGCACCACCACCTAGTTTTCCAAGTGGGTTTATATTTTCATAAACATCATAATATACTAATCCTGTTTCCTTAAAATGTTTTCCAACTTCATTATTTGATTTAGGTTTTAAGGTAGTTTCTGTATTTTCTTGCGATAAATTTAATTTTTTATTGTATATACAAAGGAACTTTTCTGTCACACTCTTTACGATATTCTTATAATCTTCATCAACCGGAGAAATAACCTTTAAAACATCATTATCAGGCAAATATTTTAAATAACTTCCTTGTGGAACATTTGTAATATCTGCAAAATATTTACCAAAATTAATATACTCATGACAATTATTATGTCTACTTGTTTTTTTGCTACCTAAAACCGTATCTATATCTCTGACCATAGCCTCGTTATGTGGTTTTGATCCTTCCCTAAAAGTTTCAATAAAATAATGATTCTTTGTCATAATCGAAAAATCTATACTGCCAGAACAAAGTTTATAATAAAAATTATTTTCATCATCACTATTTTTATAATCATCACAAGATTTAAGTTTAATATCTTTGCCTGAATATTTTTGTGGTAATTTTGATTTCTTTTTTCCTAAACATTCAAAAGATTTCTTTCTTGCTAATCTTTCTCCTTCTTCTTTCGTTTCAGCGCCATATCTAATTTTATTAATATTTTTTCTGAAGAAGGCCTTAATATTGTCTTTCCTTATAGCTTTCCTAAATTTTGATCCTTCTGTTTTTAATGCTGATATTTTGCTTGGTATATCTTTTTTATATGAATCGTCGTTATTTGAGATAACTTGAACTTCATGTGTTTCGGGAATATATTTTAAATAACTTCCCGGTGGGACATCTGTAACATCATAGCCATAAGCACCTCTATATCTATTAGCAAATACCTCAACATATTCTTTGCAATTAGAAACGAAACTATTTACCGTATACCTTCCTTCTTCATCTTCTTCACGATCATATACTTCATAATCTCGCAACAAACAAACTTCTCTTACCTCATTTTTTACTATTTTACCGTCTTTAGTAACTATTGAGGTATCAAAGTGTTCTGTAGCTGTTGTTTCTTTCGGAAATAGATCACATATATTTTGTGCTTTGATATGAACATTTGTGTAATATTTATTTTCAGGAACACTTGGTGGTCTATATCTTAAAGAAGGGTTATACGAATAGTATGGTACCTCTTGTAATTTCAAATTTTGTCCTTCATAGTTTGTGGGTGTATTTAATTTCTTTTCATAAAAACACTTAAAAGATTCAACGACTTCATTTGATAATTTGCGTGTTTCTTCAGGTGAATAATGTATCAATACATCACTAAAAGCAACTTGCGGAACAGAAATTATAAACCCACACAACAGAATCAACGGAATAAAAAATTTTTTCATAAAACCTCTCAAATTTTTGCTAAATTATTACATACCAAATTATAACAAAATTTTAATAATATTTTTCCGAATTCATTTTCCCGACTGAAAACAAAAAAACATTTGCAAGTTAACTTTAATTTTCGTATAATTTTATAAAGTAAGTTTGGCGCGATGGCCAAGTGGTAAGGCGGCAGTCTGCAAAACTGCTATTCGGGAGTTCGATTCTCCCTCGCGCCTAATGCTCTTTAAAACAAACCCTTTTGTACGCCTTGCGGGCGTAGTTCAATGGTAGAACCTCAGTTTTCCAAACTGATGACGAGGGTTCGATTCCCTTCGCCCGCTTTGGCGGAAACGTTGGGTTGATTTTGCTGGGATAGCTCAGTTGGTAGAGCATCTCCATGGTAAGGAGAAGGTCGTGGGTTCAAATCCCATTCCCAGCTTTTACTTTTTAAAAAACAAAAAAACACAGGAGAAATTAAAAATGGCAAAGGAGAAATTCTCAAGAAGCAAACCACACGTTAACGTTGGTACAATCGGCCACGTTGACCACGGTAAGACGACCTTAACCGCAGCTATGACCAAAGTCTTAGCAAGCGAAGGTAAAAGTAAAGAAATGGC
>JAZRHA010000084.1:0-5958 GCA_045644515.1 Elusimicrobiaceae bacterium
CGAGGCAAAAAAAGTCAATAAAATACCTAACAGTAAAATTATTATTACCGGTATGGGTGAGTTTAATGTAATAAAAACGATTTCTAAATTACTATTAAACAAAAAAATCACAAGTAAAGATAAAATATTTAATATCGGTTATTGCGGTTCAAATATTTCCCCTGTCGGAACGGTGCATAAAGTTGCTGTTTCCGCAAGTGAAATTAAATCTAATTTTGTTGAATATAAAGAAATTAAACTTTGCAAAAACGGTGTAAAATGTTATTCTTCAAATAACTTTGTAACGGAAACAAAAAACAAAGGCATTTTCGATATGGAACTTTATACTATTGCCAATATTTTCCCAAAAATTAAGGCGATAAAAATAGTTTCAGACAGTTTAAATATGAAACAGTATCATGCGGTATCTGTGGAAGATGCTTGGGTTGAAGCCAATAAAATTTTGGCAAAAATGTGTAAGTAAATTTTGGTAAAATAAAACTAACAGTTCTCTTAATTAAGGAGAGTAAAATGAAAAAAAGATATTATTATATTATTTGCATACTAGTTGGTTGTTTGTTGTTTTGTGGAATGTATCTTGACATAGACGAGATTAAACAAGATATAGTAAACGGCATTTCTTCCGGTAAAGAGGAATATCTCTCAGATGATTTAGAACCTTATTCTAATTATATTAAAGATAAAAATAGATGTGAAGCCTTATTTGATGATTTAACTGCATCTGAAATAGATATTAGATACTGTGATGTTTCTGATATTGATTTTACAAAGTTGCCTAAAGATATTATAAATAAACTTTCTTTTAATGATAGCACAATATGGCCCTCAACAATGCCCGATTGGTTTGACTTGGAACAGATAAATAAAATAGGCAAAACCCCAGGTTTAAATGTCAAAGAATTACATGCAAGCGGTATTACAGGTAAAGGCGTTAGTATTGCAATTATTGACCAAGCTTTATCTTCACACCAAGAATATAAAGGTAATGTCAAATATTACAAAAATTTTACAAGTAGAAAAAAAGGTACAATGCACGGAACGGCAGTATCTTCGATTGCTGTTGGTAAAAATGTAGGTGTAGCACCAGATGCAAATTTATATTTTATAGCTGCTGAATTTAGAGAAGATGATGAAGGAATTTTTGACGCAGGCCCAATCGCCGAAGCAATAAATTATATTTTGGAATTAAATAAAACTTTAGCTAAAAAAAATAAAATATCGGTTATTTCCATTTCCAGAGGTTTTTCGAAAAATGATAAAGATGCGGATAAGTTCCAAGATGCTTTACGAAAAGCCAAAAAGCAAAATATTTTAGTATTGTCTACTAATAACATTACTACGGTGAGTAGAAATGACTATCGTGCAGATCCAAATGATTTTAGATCTTATACTCGCAGACCTTATTGGTTTGGAGATGAAGATATGGAATATTATTCCAAATTAGAAAGAATTGCTGTTCCTACAGATTATAGAATTATTGCTTGCGAGAAAGGGGAACAAAATTATGCTTATTATGTTCATGGCGGATATAGTTGGGGTGTTCCGTATTTGGCAGGTGTGGCCGCTTTAGCAAAACAAGCAAAGCCTGATTTAAAGATGGAAGATTTTATTTCTATTGCCCGTCAAACTGCGGATAGTGTTTCAGTAAAAGATTCCACAGGTAAACCTTATCAAGTAAAATATTTTATCAATCCGAAACGTCTGATTGATAGCTTGCAGAATTAAACCGGCAAGTATTTTGGAGATAATTAAAATTTTTACTGCGATTTCACAAGAGCGCAAAACCGTAGCGCACGAGGACATTATCGCATCGCGCAGTAGATTTAATGGAATTTTTAATTTTTGCCTTGACGAAATAAATTAAAACCAAACCGTGAGCATACACTCGGCAAGTATTTTTGAGGAAATTTTGATTTTTACTGCGACACCGCAAAAGCCAAAACCGTAGCGCGTGAGCATAATACCGCGCCGCGCAGAAAATTTGAGATGATTTTTTATTTTTATCTGACGACGTGTACCAAGAAGTAAAACGAGCAAAGCGAGTTTGCGGTACTCTAGGAAGATAAAAATAAAAAAGGGCTCAAATTTGCAAGCGCGTTTTGCGCGTTAATTAACGGTATGCGGAAAAACAACACGTAAAACTAATTCCCATATCTCAAAAAATGGTATAATTTATTGTAATATATTTAGTCGGGGAAACCCGAATCTATGGAGGAATCATGGCAGTAAAAAAACATAAAGGATATGTCTATTCCTTCGGCGCAGGCCGCGCTGACGGAAACGGTTCCATGAAGGAACTACTCGGTGGTAAAGGGGCCAATCTCGCTGAAATGGCCGGCCACCCAAAACTCAAACTCCCGGTGCCGCCCGGTTTTACAATTTCTACCGAAGTGTGCACATACTACTGGAATAACAAAAGAACTTACCCGAAATCTTTAAAAGCAGAAGTTGCCGCAAATTTAAAGAAAGTTGAAAAAGAAACAGGCAAAGTTTTCGGCTCAAAAACAAATCCGCTTTTGGTTTCCGTTCGCTCCGGTGCAAGGAGTTCAATGCCCGGGATGATGGAAACAATTTTAAACGTCGGTTTAACATTGGATACAATACCCGGTATGATTGCAAGAACCGGTGATGAACGCTTTGTTTATGATGCTTACCGCCGTTTAATTATGATGTACTCTGACGTCGTTATGGAAAAGGCAGCCGGCATTGAACCGAAAGACGACCAAGGCATCCGCAAAATCTTGGACGGTATGCTTGCAGACGTCAAAGCCAAAAAACATTATAAATCCGATACAGATTTAACCGCCGCAGAACTTAAAGAACTTTGCAAAGCTTTTAAAGCAAAAGTCAAACAAGTTTTGGGCAAAGAATTCCCTGATAATGCTATGGACCAACTTTGGGGTGCAATCGGCGCTGTATTTGCCTCTTGGAACGGTAAACGCGCAGTAGCATACAGAAATATTGAAAAAATCCCTCATGATTGGGGTACAGCCGTAAACGTGCAATCAATGGCCTTCGGTAATATGGGGCCGACAAGCGCAACCGGCGTTGCTTTTACAAGAAACCCCGGTAACGGTGACAGCCATTTCTACGGCGAATATCTTATCAATGCACAAGGTGAAGACGTCGTTGCTGGTATCCGCACACCTAGCCCGATCAACAAATGGTCCGTTTCCGGTCACGGTAATGATGATAAATTTTTAGCAACCGTAATGCCTAAAGCATATAAACAACTTGACGATATTCAAAAACGTCTTGAAAAACACTTCAAAGATATGCTTGATATTGAGTTTACCATTGAAGACGGCAAATTATATCTTTTACAATGCCGCGTCGGTAAACGCAACGGTATTGCCGCAGTACAAATGGCTTTGGATATGGTAAAAGAAAAACTTATTACCAAAAACGAAGCAGTACTCCGCGTTAGCCCTGCACAACTTGATGAACTTTTACACCCTATCGTAGATCCGAAAGCAGAAAAGACCGCTAAACCTTTAGCAAAAGGTTTGCCTGCCGGCCCGGGCGGTGCTTGCGGTTTTATCGTATTTGACACGGAATCAGCCATTAAAGCACGCAAAGAAGGCAAAGCAGCAATTTTAGTCCGCGAAGAAACAAACCCCGAAGACGTTGAAGGTATGCGCGCAGCGGAAGCCATTTTAACAGCCCGCGGCGGTATGACTTCACATGCTGCACTCGTTGCACGCGGTTGGGGTAAATGCTGCATTGTTGGTTGCAGTGATATTTCAGTTAACCTCGCAAAACGCACAATGACCGTTGCCGGTAAAACTTTTAAAGAAGGCGACTTCTTAACCTTAAACGGTACACGCGGTTTAGTTTACGGCGGTAAACTTAACATGTTAGACGGCGGCACAGCAAATAAAAACTTGGCCGCTTTCTTAAAAATCTGTGACAGCGTAAGGACTTTAGGTGTTCGCGCCAATGCCGATAACCCGGCCGATGCACAAAAAGCAAAAGACTTCGGCGCGGAAGGTATCGGATTATTTAGAATCGAACACATGTTCTATGGTGCAAACTCAGAAAAGCCTTTGTTTGCATTACGCAAAATGGTTTTATCAACCACCACAGAAGAACGCGTTAAGGCCTTAAATGAAATCTTCCCTTATATGAAGAACGATATTAAAGCCACGCTTAAAACAATGGCAGGCCACCCGGTAACAATTCGTTTAATGGATCCACCTTTACACGAATTTATTCCGCACAGCAAAGATGCCGTTGCCGCAATTTGCAAAGCTTTAAAAATCAGCGAAAGCGAATTCTATAAACGCGCAGATGCTTTAGCCGAAGTTAACCCGATGATGGGCCACCGCGGTATCCGCTTAGGCGTAACTTACCCGGAAATTACTTCAATGCAAGCACGTGCAATTTTTGAGGCATCAGCGGAACTCATTAAAGAAGGTTTAAAAATTAAACCGGAAATTATGATTCCTGTTGTTTGTGTTGATAAGGAAATCATCAGCCAAAAACCGTTAATTGAAGAAGCTTATAAAGAAGTAAGCAAAAAATACGGAAAGAAATTTGAATATCATGTCGGTACCATGATTGAAATCCCGCGTGCTGCAATTACTTCAGACAGAATTGCACAAGTCGCAGATTTCTACTCATTTGGTACTAATGACTTGACTCAAATGACTTTCGGCTTCTCCCGCGACGATATCGGCGCATTTGTTCCGTCCTACATTGAACAAGGTGTTTTGAAGAACGATCCTTTCCAAATCTTGGATCAGGAAGGCGTCGGCTTCTTAATCAAACACGCTGTCAAAGCAGGCCGCCAAGTGAAACCGAAACTCAAAATCGGTATCTGCGGTGAACACGGCGGTGAACCGTCAAGCGTGGAATTCTGTCACAGGCAAGGTTTCAACTATGTTTCCTGCTCACCGTTCAGAGTGCCAATAGCACGCCTTGCAGCCGCACAGGCAGCAGCCAAAAAAACTAAATAAGTTTAGTTGATTTGGATTTTCTCCCCCGCGTTAAATTTACGTGGGGGTTTTAAAAGGGGTTTAAAACACAATATGAGGAAATAAAAATATGTTTCAAAAACTAATGTGGTTTTTATTTTTACTATTTATAGCAGCCGTTATAGGTATATGGTTTCCAAACAGATATACCGTAATAGAGTGTACAAATGCAGATAAAGTTTGTAAAACCTATCACATGAACTCTGTTCTTAAAACAAAAAATCTTGTTCGTTCGGTTAATGTAAGTAATAAACGTGGATTTAGTGTTAGTGTGCTTGGTGTAGGAATAGATAATATGAAATATCTTTATTGTTCCGAGTATCAAAAAAAAGCCACTAATAACGGCAAAGAAAAATTCATAAATACTTACTTATTGGTCCCTATAAATATACACAACATTTTACCCATGAATGCCATCCATGAATACGCATCACAAACTTCTTGTGAAGTTGACAAAGCGGCTATTCAAAAATATTTAAGTTCAGGTAACAATGAACCTTTTGTATATGTGGTTAGCAGTAGTTGGTTTAGATATTTGTGGTATTTAGTGTCTGCCTTATTTGTTATTCTTGCTTTTTTGGTACTATTTAAGGGTAAGGTTATGTCGGAAGAAGAAGAAAAACAATACGATCAAATGATGTCTGAGAAAGCAGAACAAATACATACAAAGACCAGGAACTTCATGCAACAAATTGCAAATGCCGATAAAACAGGGGCAGATACTATTCAAAAACATAGCGAATATAATATCGACGTAAGAAAAAACCGCTGAAAGCAAAGACGACATCATATCCACCCCAAAAACTAAATAAGTTTAGTTGATTTGGATTTTCTCCCCCGCGTTGCAGTTTAACGCGGGGGTTTTTGTTTGATATATTTTCTTTACGACTCAAAATTTTATTTTTTACTTAATATTTGTTATAATATAGTATCTTAAATTTATTTAAGATCTGCAATTTGTTGGAGAGATGGCCGAGTGGTT
>JAZRHA010000085.1:0-10705 GCA_045644515.1 Elusimicrobiaceae bacterium
AGTATCATTTGTCCTTTTATAATATGCTTGTATATTGCCTTTAGAATCTCTCAATTCCAACACATTGCCCCAGCCCTCAGCTCCTTTAACACCTTTAATAATTGTTGCGTTCACAATATCCGTTTTGAGATTTAAGGTTTCTGTATCTTTTTCTTTTGCGCCGTCTTCTTCAGCAGTAAGACGAATTTCTTCCAATTCATCCTTATCATTCCACATTTTATATTCAAAATCTATGATACTAATATTGAGTTTACCCTCATTATCACGCATAAAAAACATGTTATTACCCAAATCTGTATGCTCAAAACCGGCGTCATTTAAATCTTTAATAAAATTTACAACTTGTTTCCACTCCTCATTAGTTATTGGTTGCTTTCTTAAAAAGTATAAAGGATTTCCGGAATCCTTATATATATAATAACCTTTGGTATTCACAGCTGTTGTGATCATATCGATAGGAGTGTCTTTTTTAAACTTATAATTTGATTTTATATCTTTCTCAATTTTATTAGGTAAATCAAATAAATTTGTTGATAAAACTTTAGGGTAATCCAATTTTATTAAAGGATATTTACCCTGTAAATTATTTTCCGTAACGATTTTATCAAGTAGTTTAGTTCTGTCTATCTCTTCCTGCGTAGTTCTTTTATAATATGCTCTTGCATTATTTTTTGAGTCTTTTAACTTAACAACCTTATGCCCTTTAACTCGGCTTGTTTTTACAATATCCGTTTTAAGGTTTAAAGGATTTTCAACAGTCTTAGACTTTTCTTTTGAAACAATTTTAAATTTCCCATCAAACAAATTAAACCAATTTGCTTTATAATCTTCGGGCGTTGTAGCAAAGGCGGAAAGATCCAAAGCGCGGCCTGTTTTCACTTGCGGTGCATTAATACCAAACATTTGATAAATGCCGTAAACCATCGCCAAATTGGCGGAAGCACTACCTTTATGGAAAGGTACGGCATTTGTAAAAATATAGCTCATATCAGCAACGGTGTTATGAATTAGTTGGATATCATCCTCGGCTAAGGCTTCACCTTTGTTATATTTATTTACTAAAGGTTGTAAAGTTTCCCAATCTTCTTGCAGAGCTTTAAACATACGGGTATTATTATTACTTCCGTCATTTTGTATTAAATCAGGGTAAGTAATTTCAACATGATTAAAAATACCAAAAGAACGGAAAGTTAAATCTACACCTTTATAATGATCAGGATGATTATATTTATCACCAAAGTCATTTAAATATTCTTTATATACACCTTTATCGTTTATATTAAGATATACCGTTGAACGTCTTTGAGTTCCCCTATTATTAAATTTACCAAAGCCGATTTGGTTTGCTATCTTAAAATCTTCACTACCGTCAAAAACTGTTTGATATCTTTCGGAATTTTTTAAAACGTTCCAAATATCCAAATTAGACACTAATTTCCTTAAATATAAAAATCTATCTATTTGGTACATTTTTTTATGATACTCAAACATTGCCTCGCCAAGTTCGGTCATCGCTTGTTCTACGGTTTTGCCTGATTTAAGGTCATCTATCAATTTATTTGTCAAGTTACGCATTGTAAAGACAAACAATGGATTTGTGCCGGGGTATTTTTTTGTTTCCTGGCTGGGCAAAGTGGTTTCATAGCGATTAGAATAGTACGCAAGTTTTTTAATTAAATCAGGGTTTTCAACTGCCATTTGTTTTAAATCTTTATTATAAAATGTTTGCCATAAATTAAAAAAATCAGTACCCAAAAGGTCCTTCAAATGCTTGGTTTCTTCTTTGTTTAAAGCACTGCCATTAAAATAAGAACCATTTAAATTTTCCCGTGAATTAACAAATCTGGCTAATTGATCATTCGTAATATTTATTATAGGTTTAATACTTGCTAAAAGCGGTAAAGCCGCTAAAACTAAACCGGGTATTTCCATGTTACCGAGCATAAAATAAAGCCCTAGCGCAAACCCTATACCGATGGAAGGAAACAGTAACTTAGATAGTCTGGATCTTGATTGTGTATATGTTTTTACGCTGGTATATTGATTCCCACTTATTTTAGCACCCATTTTTTCTAATTGTACTTTCATCATCCTTAATTTTTCTATATCAATGCCATCATTTTCTTGTAATGGGACGCCCCTGTGAGCGATGGCTGCATCCTCAAAATCTACAAGCCCCAAAACCAATTTACCATCATTATTACGTCTAATAAATAAATTTTGGCCTAAATCTGTATGATAAAACCCCTCTGCATTTAAAGTCTTAAAGAAATTAACAACTTGCGTCCATTCTTCTTCAGTGATAGGATTACCTTTCAAAGCAGTAAGAAGTTGCGCCTTAGCATATTCAAATTTTTTAAAGGTATATTCATTATCTTCCGGGTTTAAATATAATCTGTCTTTAAACACGAAACCGGTAACGTCCACCGGTGTCATTATCATTGGCCTCTTCATCCTATTATAGCCATCACGAACAAAAGGCATTCTTTCTTTAATTTTGGACTTTAGCCCCATTGCTATTGATATCGGCAGGTAAAACAGATGCCTGGATATAAGCCGCGGATATTCCACACTTAACAGAGAATAATTATTGGAAATATCCATTTTTTCTATGATTTTATTAAATTGCATTGTCCTGCGTATTTCATCTCTTTGCGTCCATTTGATATAGGCTTCTATTTCATCTAAGTTATTTCTCAATTCAGCTACACCGTATGCTTCTGCAGGGGAAAAAGAATCTGCTTTCACAAACGAATATTTGCTTATCTTATTTCTAAAATGAAATGGATTGAAACTAAAAAACGGTAAAGTTGCTAAAACTAAACCGGAGGCACTAAAACTGCTTGCTAAATCTGCAAGCCCTAAACCTATTCCTATAATAGGCAAAACCCAACCTGTTAATTCCGAAAGTGACCAACCGTAATTATTTTCCGCGGTATTTTCAGGGGCTTTTTCTTTTGCACCGATAGCCTCCAATCTTTTAGAAATAGTTTCTAAGAAAGATATATCGCAAGGTTCCCTGCCGAAATCTTCAAAATCTAAAATAGTAATAATAAGTTTACCATTATCATCACGCCTAAAAAATAAATTAGGTATTAAATCATTATGATAAAAACCGGCATTATTAAAATCTGTAACTAAATCTAGAATTTGCTGCCACTCTTCATTAGTTATCGGCTTACCTTTTAAAGCAGGTAAAGCCTTGGAATCATCCTTATATAAAACATATCCGGAATTATCAACAGCTGTCATTATTATATCATCTGTATAAGTTGTGTTTTTAAATTTTAGCCTAATATCTTGTGCAATTTCATCCGGTAAATCAGATAAATTTGTTGATAAAATTTTCGGGTATTCAAGCCCTATCAAAGGATATTTATTTTGTAATTTATTCTTTGTGATAATTTCATCAAAATCTTTAGTTCTTTTAATTTCATTTTCTCTGTTTCGTTTAAATTCATTTTCTCTAGTTCGTTTATAATATGCTCTTATATTATCTTTAGAGTCCCTTAACTCCATAACACTGGGTGATACAATATTATTTCCTCGTCTAACCTCTTTTATTTCTACTGCTTTCACAATATCTGTTTTAAGGTTTAATTCTGAAGATATTTTTTTTTCTTCCAAAGCTTCTAAAATTATTTCGCCGTTATCTTGCAAAACCGCACGTCGCCAAACGACTTTATCCCATACTAAAATTTCAGCTATATCTTCGGCAGGAACATCTTTAAAGGAAAACTCATGCTTGAGCATATTTTCCGGCATATTATCCTTATGTATTTTTATCTTAATCAAAACAGGTACATTGCCATATTGGGTTTTTATTGAATAACTAGTTGCGTATTTAACAAGATCCGTAATATAGACTTTTCCCCTACCGTCAGTAGCATCTTTGCCTCTTAATCCCTCATGAAACATTCTTTCAAATTTTTCATAATTTGTTTCATTAAATATTCTGCCCCTGTACATAAAACCTTCTTCTTCAAACCCAGGCGGTAAATGGTTATACATATTTGCAGGATCATCAAGGAAAAGGAGAGAATTTTTATATTCGTCGGTAAATAACATTTTAGCAGGTATGGTACCAGGTATAACATTAGCTTTAATTTGAGTATTTACAAAATCTCCATCAAATAAATTGCGCCAATTGTTTACATAGTCCTCATGATCTAAAGCAAATGCGGAAAGATCCAATGCACGGCCCATTTTAAGCGGAGCGGCTTCAATACCTGCCATTTGATAAAGAGCGTAAACTAAAGCCGTAGTTGCCGATGCACTACCCCTTTGGAAAGGCATAACATTTGCAAAAAGATAAGCAATAGTTGCAATACTGTAATCTAATCTTTTGCGCAAATATGCACTCCAATTTTTACCTTCGCGCCTTTGGTCTATTAGTCCTTTCGCAATTTTCCATTCCTGTTGCAAAACTTGGAAGAAAAGTTCTTTTTGATCTTTAAAACCCGGATGCTCAATAATAATGTTTTCACGCTCTTCTTTAGAAACCGTAGATAATTTTATACCTTTATAACTATCTTCTCTACTATTAAGAGATTTTAACATGTCCGGCAAATATTCCGGATAACTATCTTGGTTAACATGATTCCTTTTACCTCCATTTGTTATACGGAAACGGCCGAAACATAATTCACTCAAAAAATCTAAGCTTAAAGCCCCTGCGCTGTTTATATCTTCCCACTTAATTTTTTTACCTGCATTATGATATTTCTGAAACATTTTTATTTTTGCTATTTTGTAATGGTAATCAATCATTTGTTTACCAAGTTTTTCCACAGCACTTTGCATTGTTTGGCCATCTTGTAAGTCTTTAATTAAATTATTTGTGATATCATGCATAACAGAAACAAATAAAGGATTTACCCCACCGTATTTTTTATTTATCTCTGACGGTAAATGTGTGCCGTAAATGGCGGTATATTTTGCAATTTCTTCAATTAATGCCGGGGTTTCGCGCGCCATTTGCTTTAGATCTTTACCGTAGAATGTTTGCCAAGATTCAAAGAAATCTTCACCTAAAATCTCTTTCATTTCTTGTGCTTCTTCTTCAGTTAACGGTTTGCCGCTGAAAATATCCGGTGTAAATTGTTTATATAAATTAACAGTTTTTTCTACGGGGCTTTCACTTTTTATAATCGGTTTAGTGCTTACAAGAAGCGGTAAAGCCGCCAAAGCCAAACCCGGTACACTGATACCGCTAAACATTAAGGTAAGGCCAAGGCCTGCACCGATAGCCGGAATTAGCCAACTAGGTAAATTTGAAGAATTATTTTTTGTTACCTGAGTTTCGGGGGCTTTTTCTCTTGCACCGATAGATTCTTTTTCACTTTTTGTTTGAGGTCGTGTGCTAAATTCCCAGTCAAATAAATTCTGCCAGTTTTCTATATAATCCCAGGGGTCCATAACGAAAGCGGACCAATCAAGTTCTTTACCCAATTTTACTTGCGGTGCATTAATGCCGGCCATGTGATAAAGCCCATATACTAATGCTAAATTTGCCGAAGCACTACCACGGTAAAACGGCTTTGCATTTGTAAAAAGATAACTGATTTCTGCAATAGTTTGATGTATAGTATTGATTTCATCCGGGGTTAAAGTTTCGCCCCTTTGCGCCTTATCAATAATATAGCGAATTTCATTATAGTCATCTTGTAAAACCTCAAATAATTTATTAATATTTTTTATACCTACCGGATGATTAACCTGCCCGCTGATTATAAGAGGGTACATGCCCCTGGTTTCGACTTCCGATAAATCT
This sequence comes from Elusimicrobiaceae bacterium, assembly GCA_045644515.1. Classification (GTDB taxonomy): domain Bacteria; phylum Elusimicrobiota; class Elusimicrobia; order Elusimicrobiales; family Elusimicrobiaceae; genus Proelusimicrobium. Next base: position 5,774 of record JAZRHA010000085.1, read on the forward strand.
ACACCTTTATATGAAGGATAGCGAAAGTTATCCGGGTCTATCAAATCGTCCCAATATTCACTATCAATTGGGCTGAAAGAAGTGACCGACGGGCTAATAGCCGCCGCTAATTTTCCAAAACCGATACGGTAAGCATTTGTTAAACCATCATTTAATTTTTCCATTCCCTCTTTATTGTAATCTTTAAGGTTTTCCACTTCATACCACCAAATTGCCCTATCTTTTCCAAGCCTTACATTACGTTTAAGCTCAAAAAACTTTTTTATTTGGTTTATTTTTTTATGATACTCAAACATTTTGGCGCCCATATCTTTGACGGCCTTTTTCATAGATTTACCGGAAAGTAAATCTTGCTCTAATTCCTCTCTAATCTTCTTCATAGTAAAGACATATAATGGGTTTGTTCCGAGGAAACGGGTGCCTATTTCATTGGGTAAAGTACTCTCACATTGTAAGGATTCTTCGGCAAGTTGTTTAATTAAATTAGGGTTTTCAATTGCCATTTGCTTTAGATCTTTGCCGTAGAATGTTTGCCATAAATTAAAGAATTTTTCACCCAAAATTTCTTTCATTTTCTTGTTCTCTTCTTCACTTAACGGCTGGCCGCTGAAAAGATAGGGATCAAATCTTTTACGCAAATTAATAAATTTGGTAATTATTTCATCTTGCTCTATTTCTTCTTTTGAAGGTATTACGCCGCCGATAATTGGTATTGCGGCAAGTGTTGCCAAAGGTGCTGCAGCGCCTAAACCGCTAATAAGAAAACCAAGGCCTACTGCTATACCTAAAACCGGCAACCAAAAACTTCTATCTAGGAGGGAACTTCCAGGTATACTATTTACCCAAGCATCATCAGAATTATAGACTGTTTTAGGTGTTTTTTCTTTTGCGCCGATAGCCTCATATTGTGATTTTATATAGTCTAGGTAATGGACATCTGTAGATTTATTATCCGAATTGATATGGGGTTCAAAATCTACCACCGTAACAACAAGCTTGTTATTAGCATCGCGTCTTATAAATAAATTATGTTTTAAATCCCCATGAACAAAGCCCTTTCTGTTTAGGGCTTTAAACAAATCAACAAGGGCATTCCACTCGTCATTTGTTATAGGTTTACCGTTTAAAGCAGCTTTGGCTTCAGCAGCGACGTCTTTAATATCACTGGTAATATTTCCCCAGGCATCTATTTTTATTTTTTCTGTTAGTAGAAACCCAGAAGTATTTACTGCGGAGGTTATTAAAGGTGTTTTCACTCTGGTTTTACCTTTACGTACATAAGAGATAATTTGATCTTTTTCTTTTTCAACGGTCTGAATAATATCTTCTGAGAGATCTTCATACTTCGTAGATAAAACTTTAGGATATTCAAAAGTTATCAAAGGGCTGCTATTCTGCAAATTATTTTCTGTTACAATTTTATCAATTAAAAAAGTTCTAGCAATTTCATCATCTGTTGTTAACTTTAAATAAGCAAGAGTTTGATTATCTTCCCCTATCATTTTCCAAACAGCATAAGCAGCTACCCCTGAACCTTTACCGGGCAACACTTTTTCAACACGTACAATATCTCTCTTCAAATCTAATTGATTTTTTTGTCTTTCTATAACGGTATTACCTACCAAGGTAGGTAAAGCCGCGGCTAAAGCGAACGGGGCAGCATCCGCACCGAAACCACCTAGGGCAAAACTTGAACCTATTGTTGCAGCAGTTAAAACAAATGGCAAAGCGCTAAAAAACATATTCCTGAAACTATGTTTATTATCAGATAATTTAACGGATTGTTTAGCTGTAAAATGGCCGTTAAATAAATTTGTCCAATCTTTTATATACTGTTCCGGAGTTGTGACAAAGGCAGAAAGGTCTAATGCACGCCCTATTTTTACTTGCGGTGCATTAATACCTACCATTTGATAAAGCCCATAAACCATTGCCAAATTTGCAGCTGAAGTTCCACGGAAGAAAGGCACCGCATTTGTAAAGATATAACTCATTTCCGCAATATTTATATGCAATTTTTCTATATCTTCATTATTTAAAGTTATTCCATGGTCATATTTAGCAATAATATTTTGTATTGCTTCCCAATTTTTTTGCATGGCTCCAAAAGCAAGTGTATTGTTGGAAACAGCATCTTCACTTATTGTTGGATATTCAATAAAAGCACCGTCATCCCCAATATTCTTAAGTAAAGATAGAGAAACTCCTTTATACTCTTTAGGATGCTCATATTTATGTAAGACATCAAGATAATATTCAGGATATTTTTTTTCATTAATTCTAACACCAAGATTTTTTCTTTTTCTATTTAAAATACCAAAACCATATTTATCAGCTACACCCAATGCATTATTATTGTTACTTTCAGCTACCGATAAGAATAAAGAGGGATGTTGAATCTCCTTCCAATTTATAATTTTTGAATTTTTCTTAAGATGCAAAAACATCTGTATCTGATATATTTTGGTATGATATTTAAACATCTCTCTACCCATTGCGATCATAGCTTGCTCGACATTACCAGTTGCCTTTAAAACATCTATAAAATAATTTGACAAATCCCACATAGTAAAAAGATACAATGGGTTTGTCCCTTTAAATTTTTCTTTAATTCGCCTGGGTAAAGTATTTTCATAACGGTTAGATAATTCTATAATTTCTTCTAAATCTTGAGGGTTTTCTTTAGCAATTTGTGCTAGATCTTTATTATAATACTTTTGCCATAAGTTGAAAAATACTTGGTCATCCAAAGCAATACTCATATTTTTTAACTCATAAGGTGACAACTCAGGACCTTTAAAAATATTCTCATCAAATCTTTGCCTCAACGTTATAAAATTATCAATTTCGTTATTTTTCTTAGGGGTATTCGGTAAAGGTGTTTGTTGCGGTTTAGATTGGCTACTTCCATCTAAAGCACCATCACCCACAAAATTATACCCACTTGTTATAAAAATCGTAAAAGAAGCTAAAGTCAAACCGATACCTGGGTTACCAAAAGCAAAACTTAACAATATAGCTCCAATAGAAAGAACAGGCAACATTAAACTGCTCAAATCCCTTCTTCCTAATTTGTTACGCAAATTATTAATAAAACCAAGTGATCTAGGTTGAGTAAATTTACTGGCAAATAAACTCCCGTTTCGCCATTGTTCTTTATATTGCTCCGGTGTTGTGCCAAAAGCAGATAAATCTAAAGCGCGGCCTATTTTAACTTGCGGTGCTTCAATACCTGCCATTTGATAGAAAGCGTAAACCATAGCTAAATTAGCAGAAGCACTACCGCGGAAAAAAGGCACCGCATTTGTGAAAATATAACTTATATCAGCAATATTTTCATGTAATTTTTCTATATCTTTTTCGCTTAAAGTTTTACCCTTTTGATATTTGGCAATTATTGGTTTAATTACATCAAAATCGCCTTGCATAGCATTAAAAGCAAATGTATTATTGGGAACACCATTTTTCCTTATATGATTAGGATAGTTAATTGTAATATCATAAATATCTGATTCTTTCCAAGTTAGCGTAACGCCTTTATATGTTTTAGGATGCTTATAAGAATGTAATAGTTCATTAAGATATTCAGGATATCTAAATTCATTTATAATAGCCCCGGTTTCATGCCATATCGAAGTATTTAATTTACCAAAGCCGTATTCTTCTGCTAATTCAAAATATTCCTCATCATTAAAATCATAGTTAAATTCCCATGGGTTTTCTATTTCTTCCCAATCCATATCAAAACTATCTTCCCTTAATCTTAAAAATTCTTTTATTTGATTTATCTTTTTATGATATGCAAACATTTCTTCGCCAAGTTCAGTTATTGCCTGCTCAATAGTCTTGCCGGAATTTATTGCCTTAATAAAATTATTTGTTATATCTCTCATAACAAAAACATATAAAGGATTAGTTCCTGTGAATCTGTCTCTTATATCACTAGGTAAAGTGTTTTCATAGCGGTTTGAATATTTTATAAGCTCGGCAATATCTTCAGGGTTAGTTTGGGCCATCATTATTAAATCTTGATTAAAATATTTTTGCCATAAATCAAAGGAATCCTTACCCAAAATTCTTTCCATATTCTTGGATTCTTCTTCATCCAAATTAACCCCACTGAAAAGATTACGGTCAAAGTCTTTCCTAAGTTTTATAAAATCTTGAACTTCCTTACTTGAATTATTTTGAGTCGTAAGTTGTGTTGCGGCAAGCGGTGCAAGGGCCAATGTCATACTGATACCAGTAGGTATATTTAAAAAGTTCATTGCTGTTAAACCGATTGTTGCGCCGGTTATCGCTGCTGCTATCTTTAACGGTTTTAATTCTTTTTCTTTTTGTAATCTTACAAGTAATGGCGCATTTGCTGGTATTGTAAATAAATTCTTTAAACCTGTAAAGTTATTTAATATTTTAGGTGTTGTTTTCGGGCTTGATATTTTGAATGTGTTCGGGAAGTGGCTTACTGCCCTGCCGCTTGAGCCGATTTGTGTGTTTAACCCTGTCCTGTCAAATAATGTTACAGGGTTTTCAAATACTTTGCCTTTTTCTATCGTAGTTACTACTTCCGTCGGTGCTTTTGCTAATATCCTTGCTTCTACTGCAGGTGCTTCACCTGCGCCCATCGTTAAACCTGCTGTCGTTGTAGTTTTTATACCACTCTTTGTTGTAAATAATGATTTACTGTCTTTTACTGCCGCCTTTAAATCCCCTAACCCACCTAATTCTAACCTTATATATGTGTCAAATATCTTCTTTTCCAAATTGTTCATTTGGCTGTATGGCTTATTAAAGATATTATTTGCCTTCTTGGATGCTTTTTGTGATTTTGCCCTTACTTTATTCAATGCACTTTCAGGTTTTACTGCAGTTTTTGCTTTTGCAGGTTTCGTTTTCTGGGTTGCTTCTGCTTTAGGTTGTACTTTGGGTTCT